>NBLM01000033.1 GCA_002084585.1 Planctomycetales bacterium 4572_13
ATAATGAGTGACAGAGGTGGTCTGTAAAATGAAAAAATGAAATTACAAAAAACTAAAAATAACCGTTGACATATCTGGCTTCATAGGAGGTGTCCGGTACTTTTTTTGTTATAATCCGGCTGTATTGGGCGATTGGGCCGCGGCCAACTCGGCCATCTGGATAATATATTCGGCCTTTTTTCGACTCATTGATTCCTGCTGGCTGCGGATATACTCCTGACCGGCAACAACGCTATGGGCAAGAGAGATCATTGAATCGACTTCTTCGGAACGCTTACCCTCGAAAGTTGTTACGGCGTAGGCCAATACCGTTACATGATTTTCGCTGATTCGGACAAACCCGCCCTCGATAATATAAAATGCATCGGGGCGATCCGCGATCTGGCGAACCTGCATAATGCCAAATCCCAATTCAGCCAGCGTAGGGCAGTGATTTCGCAAAATACCCATCTGGCCATCATGAGCCGGCAATACCACAGACCCAACCCGCGCCTCCAACAGCTTGGCTTTGGGCGTCAGAAGAACCACTCGAAATTTGCCGCGCGACAATCCAACCATTATCTTTTCTGTGCCTTTTCCTGCGCTTCCTCAACAGTACCGATATACATAAAACTCTGTTCGGGCAGATGATCCCACTTGCCCTCGCAAATCTCACGACAACTGCGAACGGTTTCGGCCACCGGGCAATATTTTCCCTCCATTCCGGTAAACTGCATTGTTACGACAAACGGCTGGGAGAAAAAGCGTTCCAGCCGCCGGGCGCGGGCGACCGCCCGGCGATCGTCCCGGCTCAGTTCGTCGATACCGAGAATCGCAATGATATCCTGCAAGCTGTTATATCGCTGAAGATATTCCAGAACCCGCTGGGCCACTTCGTAATGATCCTGTCCAACGATATTGACATCCAGAATTCGTGATGAGCTTTCCAGCGGATCGACCGCCGGATAAATGCCTTTTTCTGTGATTTTTCGGGAGAGTACCACCGACGAATCCAGATGGGCAAAAGTTGTCGCCGGAGCCGGATCCGTCAGGTCATCGGCCGGGACATAGACCGCCTGCACCGAAGTAATCGCGCCGGATGAGGTTGAGGTAATGCGTTCCTGAAGTTGGCCCATCTCGCTGGCCAGCGTCGGCTGGTATCCAACAGCACTCGGAATCCGGCCCAGCAAGGCGGACACTTCCGAACCGGCCTGTGAAAACCGGAAAATGTTGTCAATAAACAGTAGTGTTTCGCCGCCCTGTTCACAAAGCGCTTCAGCCATGGTCAGGCCCGTCAATGCCACCCGCAATCTCGCTCCGGGCGGCTCATTCATCTGGCCAAAGACCAGACAAGTATTGTCCAGCACGCAGGCGTCCGTATTACCGATTTTTGTTTCCTGCATTTCCAGCCAGAGGTCGTTGCCCTCACGGGTTCGCTCGCCCACCCCGGCAAACACCGAATAACCGCCGTGCTCGGTAGCGATGCGGGCGATGAGTTCCTGAATAAGAACGGTCTTGCCCACGCCGGCGCCACCGAACAGGCCGGTCTTGCCGCCTTTGACAAACGGACACAGTAAATCGACGACCTTGATCCCCGTTTCAAACATCTCTGACCGCGCTGTCAACTCGGTGAATTTCGGCGGTTTGCGGTGGATGGGGCGTTTTTCTTTGACCTTGATTTCTTCGCCGCCATCCACGGGTTTGCCGAGCAGGTTAAACACGCGGCCCAGTGTTTCTTTGCCGACCGGGACCATCAGAGGTGATTCGGTATCGACCACTTCCATTCCGCGGCGAAGCCCCTGGGTACTGCCCAGCGCGATCGCGCGAACACGCCCGCCGCCGAGGTGCTGCTGCACTTCGGCGACCAGATCGATTGCACCGGCCTCAAATTCGCCTTTAACTTCCAACGCATTATTGATGGCGGGAATCTGTGTAATAAACTCCGCTTCAAATGTACTCCCAACGACTTGTGTAATTCGTCCACGATTCATTCTTTTATTCGCTCACAATTATTTTTTTGCCAACCACTCCCTTACGGTCTCGGCTGGCGATTTATCCCTTGGCAGCTTCGACACCGCCAACAATATCCAACAATTCCACCGTAATCTGCCCCTGCCTGGCACGGTTATAATCTTTGGTCAGGTCCTTAATCATGTCCTCGGCATTGTCGGTCGCGCTTCGCATACAGACCACACGGGACAAATGCTCACTGACTGATGCTTCCAGAAAGCATCCCAATACCGAGGTACGAATGATCATTTTCGCCAGCGTTTCAAAAATGCTTTCCGGCGAAGGACTCATCTCAAAATCCTCAAAATCCAGCTCCCACGGCCATATCACCGTCGCCCGTGTCGTCAGATCATCAATCATATCCACCACCGGCAACACGGTCAGCGTCTGAGCCTTCTGGCTGGCCGGCGAAAAAAAACGGTTATAGACGATCCCCATCCGGTCAATTTTACCGGCGAGATATTCTTCAATAAAAAAATCGCCAATTGCATTGGCCTGTTCGGCGGACGGAACCTCAAAAAAGTCGTCATAGACCTGTTCGGGCCGAATCTTCAAATGATCCAGATAGCCTTGCACTTTTTTTCCTTTGGCGTAGATTTTCAGCTCGCGACCAAAACGATTGGCCATTCGGATATGGGTGTCAATCTGGCGAAACACCTCACTATTATACGCACCGCACAGCCCGCGATCCGAACCGATGACAATCAGTGCATTCGTTTTGGATTTGATCTTTTGTTCATCCAAAAGCGGATGCTCAATATGAGTCTGTGCCGTTACCATCAAATACGCCAACTGCGCCAGTGTATCATAAAAAGCCAATCCCTCGGCCCACTGATTATAGTACTGGCGATAGCGCACCGCACTGATGGTTTCCATCGTGCCGGTTACTTTGCTGATATTAGCCGCCGCATTACGCCGCTGCAAAATGTGTCGCGTATTCGCCATTTTGATATCAAAATCTTAGGTACTAACTGATACTGGTTCTATTACCATGAAGATACTGAAGAACATGAAGTTTTTATAATTATTTTTTCTTCAATTTCTTCATGCTCTTCATGGTTAAAAATTCACTTATGCACCGAACGAGAATCGGTAGATCGTTTTGTAGGCCTCGATGGCCTCGTTCAGGCCGGCCATCAGGGACTCGTCGATGTCGCCTTGTTTTTCAATGATGTCCAGGTACTCCGGCGCCTCGATTTCCATCCAGCTTAGCAATTCATCCATAAAGTGATTGACTCGTTCGACATCGATGTCGTCCAGCACGCCGCCGGAACCAGCGAGAATGCAAATCACCTCATGGGCCACATCCATCGGGGCAAACTGTTTTTGCTTGAGAACCTCGACCATGCGATAGCCCCGGTCCAACTGCTTTTGTGCCGCTTCGTCCAGTTCCGTTCCCAAACGAGCAAAGTCCTGCAATTCACGAAATGCCGCCAGGTCCAGACGCAATCGGGGGGCGACCTTTTTCATCGCTTTGAGCTGTGCGTTACCGCCAACGCGAGAAACACTGATACCGACATCGATTGCTGGGCGAACACCCGCCAAAAACAGCGACCGCTGCAAGTAAATCTGCCCGTCCGTAATCGAGATAATGTTCGTCGGGATATAGGCCGACACCTGCCCTTCAAGCGTTTCAATGATCGGCAGTGCCGTCAATGACCCGCCGCCCAATACATCGTTCAACTTGCAGGATCGTTCAAGCAGGCGACTGTGCAGGTAGAAAATGTCGCCGGGATACGCCTCACGACCCGGCGGACGACGCAGCAGCAGCGACAGTTCACGGTAAGCGATAGCGTGCTTGCTCAAATCGTCATAGACGCACATCGCGTGGGCTTTTTTGTCATACATAAAGTATTCGCCAATGGCGGTTGCTGCATACGGAGCGATATATTGCATCGCAGCACTTTCAGCAGCTGCTGACATCACAACAATGGTATGTTTCATCGCGCCATGTTTTTCAAGCGTAGCCACGACCTCGGCGACGGTGGACTCTTTTTGGCCAATCGCCACATAGATACACACCACGCCTTTACCCCTCTGGTTGATGATCGTATCCAGTGCAATGGCGGTTTTTCCGGTCTTGCGGTCGCCGATGATCAGTTCTCGCTGGCCGCGGCCAATCGGAACCAGTGCGTCCACACTCTTTAGGCCCGTAGCCAGAGGTTCCTTGACCGGTTGGCGATCCGCAATGCCGGATGCCGGGTATTCGATAAAACGGTGACCATCGCTTTGAATGGGGCCTTTGCCGTCGATTGGTTCACACAGCGCATTGACCACGCGGCCGAGCAGAGCTTCACCCACCGGCACAGAAAGCACCTTGCCGGTTCCGCGAACCGAATCGCCTTCTTTAACCTTAGAATAATCACCATAGATGATCGCACCGACCGAGTCCTCGTCGAGGTTAAACGCCTCACCGACCACGCCGCCCTCGAATTCGAGCAACTCGCCAGCCATCGCGTTATCCAGTCCGTACACACGAGCAATACCGTCACCCACTTCCAAAACGGAACCGACCTGGGCGACATCGACCTGTGTTTTATACCGCCTGACCTCTTCTTTGATCAAGCTGCTGATTTCACTGACATCAAATTTCATTTTTATAACTCAATAAAATTAACCTTTTTCGGTAAAACTCTTCTTAGGCACAGATTAACACTGATTTTATGCAGATTTTTCTTTTTGGTTGACACTTTTTTGCTTTGACCTGTCAACAACCGCGTTGACGGTTCTGTCCAGAATCGTTCGAACGGAGTTATCGATCATCAAATCACCTTTGCGGATCACGATTCCCCCGATAATCTCAGGGTCCACCGTCACCGACAGCTTAACCTCGGCATTGATTGCGTCCCGAATGTCGCTTCTAAGTTTTTCAAGTTCTGTATCATCGGGCGCTTTGGCCAGCGTTACCTCGATCCGATACAGATGCTTATGCTCATCAGAAAGCACCTGGTAGCGTTCCCCGATACCGTGCAGGAAGTTTATCCGGTTTCGCTTGGCCAACACACAAAGAAAGTCCAGTGTTAAACTGTTGATCCGATCGGTAAAAACACGGCGGACTATCTGTGCCTTTTCATTCGGCTTGACCTCGCTAAGCATCAGCAACGACAAGAACTCCGGCTCATCCTGAAGGATGCCGCTAATGGCCTCCAGATCATCAGTAACCTGATCGATCAACCCGGCTTCCTGGGCCAGCTCGAACATCACATCACTGTAAATCTCATGAACAATATGTTTTGCATTGCGAGCCATTGAATTTATTGTCCCTGCTGTTCTTTTAGCCGGGCAATCGCCTCATCAATCAGTTTCTGGTTATCGTCACCGTCCAGCGTTTTGCCGAAGACCTCTTTTCCCAGTTTGCGAATAATATCGCCGGTCTGATCCCAGAGTTCGTCGGCGGCCTCCATTCGCTCACGGTCAAGATCTGCTTCGGCACGAATCCTTTTCTCTTCCAGCTCTTTCCGTATTTTCTGGTGGACCTCTTTGGCCTGATGCTCAGCGTCCTTCGTGCGGGCTGAAATAATATCCCGCCCCTGTCGCTCGGCATCAGCTAATTTGGCACCATACTCATCGAGCACCTCTTTCGCCTCGGCACGCGTTTTTTCCGCGTCGGAAATCTGTTTTTCGATATGCTCGGTACGGCTGGTCAACCCAGCCAGCATCGGCTTCCAGGCAAACTTCCACAAGACTACCAGCAACACACCAAACCACACCAGCGTCCAGATAGATTCCCCGAATGTCCCGCTAAAAACGCTGGGAGGTTGCTCACCCTCAGCAATCTCTTCTGATGCCAACAGGACATCACAGAGATAAATCTGCACGCCAAGAAATAATGCGATCCAACGAACCCGCATGTCAATCCCTCTCTGTGTAGTCAATTAACCCATTACCGCCAACAGGCAGATAATCAACGCAAACAGTGTTACCCCCTCAATCAGAGCGGCGGCAATAATCATCGTCGTGAAAATCCGGTTGCCGGCTTCCGGCTGACGCGCAATCGCCTCGACAGCGCTGCCGGCCAATTGACCAATACCTCTGGCTGAACCCATTACGATTAATCCAGTCCCCAACAGACCGCCCAGTAAACCGAACGCCTTGTCATCCAGCGTGATTTCAGCTAACATCATCGGCGCCATATTCAACAATTCAAACATCTGTAAATACCTCCAACAAAAAAGGGGTTATCTTGACCACTTAAAATTTCTATAACAAAATTTAATGTTCTTCGCTCACCGCAAACATAATAAAAACAACCGTTAGAAACACAAAAATGTAGGCCTGTAAAAACGCCACAAAGATTTCCAGCAAACTCATCAAGGTCGTTATCGTAATCGAGGCCGTCGCGACCATATAATTCTTAAACATCATAATAAAACCCAGCAACACCCCTATCAAGATATGACCGGCCAGGATATTGGCAAACAGTCGAATCGCCAGCGAAAATAGGCGAACGAAAGAGCTGAGCAATTCCATAACAAACATAAAGGGCATAATTGGCCAGGGAACTTCCGGCGACAGCGTAGCCAAGTATTTGACAATTCCCTTTTCACGAATTCCGGCCGCATGAAACAGCAAAAATGCAAAGGTCGCCAATGCTCCGGTTACAAAAATATTCGCCGTAGCCGCCCCACCCCAATGCTCCTTTTTGGTGAAAAGCCAGACTATTTTATCCAACGGTGCCAATCCCAGCAGATTCATTGTCAAAATGAAGAAAAACATCGTCCAAAGCACACCGATATAACGGTCGGTATGCTCTTTGAGCATCGGACGGGCCATATCTTCCCGCAGGTACACACAGATCGTCTCGACAACATTTCTAAACCCATGGGGAACCAAGCTCTTTTGCCTGATTGCCAAGGGCAACCCGACCATCAACACAATGGATGCCAAAGCAATCATGAACATATGGTTCGTAAACACCAGCGTCCACGAACCAACCCTGAACTCAAGAAGCGGTTTGCTGACCACTTCACTGAGCGGATCGATATTTGCCAACAATATCCCAAACATTCCCATGAATCGCCATTGTCTTGTTTTCGTCTTCTATTTTTGTATTTCGCAGAACCCACAGCGCCAACCATGTGTCCATCGCCAAAAATACAACATAAAATAATGCCAAAAAGCCGACAAAAGACATCTTGTCTGTTGCCGTAAAAGCAATGATTATAACGACACCGACAGCGCCTATCAACAACCGAATTGCACCAGAGAGAAAAACTCCCAGCAAAACCCACATCAACGCTCTGCCCCATACCTTATAAACGGAAACAAGTCCTGCCAATGCCGCACTGACAGAAATTCCCATTGCCCAAAGACATGCGATTTCGGTGCTTTTTCCTCCCGTTTCGCTAAGCCGATACACAAACATTCCACCGATGAGCAGTAAAAGGAGCCATCCGAAAAGTTTACCATAGGGGAAACGAACCACAGCGGTAGATTTACAATAAGACCCAGACGGCTTATTCTGGTTGATTATGCTCTCGTTCCGCCTCTTCATCTTCGTCCTTCTTGGCTCGCTTGAGCATGGTGTACAGCATAAATGAAAAACCGACAAAAAACCCCATGATCATCCAACCCGGGGCTGTTCCCTCTTTTTTATCCAAAAAGTAACCGATAAAACAAAACAAGCCGATGACCAAGCAAAATTCGACACCAACCCCCATCCATCGCATCGCTCCGCGATAATAATCCGGGCTGGCAAACCTTTTTTTTCTACTCTGAGCCATGCGTAAACTATCGATAAACTTTTCTTGAATTAGAATATACCGGTCACAGCCAAACATTCAGCGTTCTTGTGCGGCTAAACAGCCACCTTACGACTTAGACTGATCGAGAATCAGGGTCTTGACCTGTTCGCTCGGCAAGTTCAAGGCACCATAAGCTCCGGCGGCCGCCGCACGCAGGTCTGCATCTGTCTCGGTAGAACTGACCAACTTATAGATCGCTTCGATCCGCTCGGTCAGCAGCAGGTTCGCATTGATCTTCGCCGACAGTGCCAGCGAACCAAAGGCCGCGATTCGAACACCGTTATCATTCGCTTCATCCATCGCCATCGCCGCGATCGCCCGTTGTGCCTGGGGGCTTTCCAAGTGGGCCAGTACTCCTGTGGCCAGCACCTGCATTTGCGAGCTGGATTTTTGTGTTACCTCAATCAGTGCCGGCAAGGCCGTTGACAGATCCACGATCTTGTTTCGTGCCACCGCCAGCTTGTACATCGCGCCGACGGCTCGCAGTGCATAGTTTTGAGCCATCTCCGCACCGATTTCATCGATATCCTCTCCACGAACCGCCTCGGCTAGGTTTTCGGCGATCAGATCGCTGCCGACAAAACCATTGACCGGATTGGCCTCCGCAAAAGCAATCGCGGCGCTGTATCGTACCTTGCGATCGGCAAAACTCAGCGCCTTGGCCAGCGGCTGTTCGGTCCCCAGTCGGACCAACAGGGATTTTTCACCCGCATTAACCGCCATCGCCTCGACAGCGCCCAGGGCAACATAAGCGTCCTTATCATTGATCGCCCGTTCCAGCGCCTGATGCAGGTATTCCGGCCCCGCAGTAGTCGCATAGGTCTTCGCATCGGCATGACCTTCGCCAAAGTACTCCGGCATTGGCTCGCCGACCGACTCGGCACGGAAAAACGCTGCGATCCAAAGCCCGATCGCTTTACCGACCGCCGCGTCCGCCCTTAAGGTCCATTCGCAAGCACGCATCGCCATCAATTCATCGAAGTATTCTTTATTCACCTCACGGCGAAGCAGAGCTTGCTTATCAGCATCCCAGAACCACACATTCGCAAAATCATATTCAGCCGCTGCTGCCAGTGAATCGTCCTGGTTGTAGTAATTCTCGCCCAGCCGGAAAAATAATTCCGCGGCGGGAATCTTCAATGCGCCGTTGTCAATCCGTTCGATGGCGGCGCTCGCCTGTGTCCGAATGACCTCAGAATCAGTCGTCTCAATCTCATATTTCAAATACGCCAACGGCTCATAATAGCCGATCTTGCCCAAAGCCCGGATAACCTCAACCTTAACGGCCACATCGGTCATCTGCAAAGCCGCCACTAACGGACGGATGGCGGGTCGGCCAATGTTGGGCAGGGCTTCGGTAATATAAGCTAACTCATTTTTGCGATCCGGGTCGGCAATCGCCGCCAGCATCTGAGGAATCGCGTATTCACCGGCATTTTTAAGCCGCTGTTCGGCGGCAATGCGCCCCTTGATGGTGGTACTGAGCCGCTGGATCTCCTGCGAGATGATCTTTGGATCGGTCCGACGAATATAGCGTCCCTTTTCAATCAGACCAAGAACCTCACCGCTGACCTCGCGCAACTCATCACTGTCGGCGTGCATCTTCAGCAACAAACGATAGCCCTCCTGGTTTTCCTCAGACAGAACCAGAAGTTGTGTCGGATCCGGTTGGCTCTCAATAATCTGCTCGGCATAGCTCTTGGCAAGCTCAAACCGGCCAATCGCAGTATAATGCAGAAAATCGTTCCAGTTTTCTTCCAAGCCAGCCACAGACACTGCTGAACATACCAATATCGCCCATACTAAAGAACTTTTGTATCTCATCGATAATCTCCAAATAAATAAGTCCACTTACAACCCACAGAGCATCGTCTAACGCTATACCTTAAAAGCAGTTGCGCCAATAGATATAAACAGACCAAATGCGTCCCCTCCATTATAGAGTTCACGAGCTAAATCGTCAACGAAAAACCCCGCGCAGAGGTAGAATAGGTGAGTTTCGATAAAGACCGTATTCAAGAACAGTACGGACTATCCATTGGCTAGATAATCTGTAATCGTTCACACAGTCATCTTTTGCATTTTCACATTGTAACCCATTGTGATTTCCTTGACTTTGACATAAACAATTTCCTTGAATTGCATGGGCTTCGCTGGAGAATCGATACTATTTTAAAACCTGCATTTTCGGATATGTCCGGGTAGAGTAAGACGACACCCGGGGGCTTGAAAGAGGGTGTCAACGAGCATCTTGCCCTTGTGCGGTGAGGCGTCTGTACTAATATTTTCTGCGAAATCGGGCGGTGGGGATGTTCATGATTTTGCGATATTTGGCTACTGTTCGGCGGGCGATCACACCCATACCAGCTTCGGTGAGTTGCTTGCGAAGCGCATCATCACTGAAGGGCTTGGATTTATCCTCATTATCAACGATTTCCTGAAGTTTCGCTTTGACCGAGTCCCAACTGTGTTCAGCACCGGTCGGGTCCTCCATCCCCCCGCTAAAGAAGCCGCGAAGCGGCAATATCCCCTGCGGACACTGCACATATTTTCCTGAGACAGCCCGTGAAACCGTCGCGAGGTGGACCCCCACCTCATCGGCTATCACAGCCATCGGCAGCGGCCTTAGATGCAGCTTGCCTTTATCAAAGAAATCTTTCTGATACCTGACAATGGCCCGTGTAACCCGCAAAAGCGTTCGCTTTCGCTGCTGGATCGCATCCATAAACCACTGAGCCGAATGGATATTCTTTTGTAAAAACTGGCGTGTTTGGTCATCAACATCACGGTTGCGAGTCATCTTCTGGTAGAAATCATTGACACGCAAATTCGGCAGACGGGCATCAATTAGCGAAACCATATACCCATCCTCTTCGTCCAACTCAACAATGACATCAGCGGTGATGGGATGATTTTCGTGATGGCCCACCCGCAAGCCGGGAGAGGTATCCAACTTGCTCATCCGCTCAATAGCTCGATTAACCTGTTCCAGCGAACAATCCATCTTTTTGGAAATTTTGGGCAGATGATTTTCCAGAAGATGCTCCCAGCACTGCTCTACCATGCGAATCTCAAATGACATGTCGTCAGGAAACTGACGCATCTGGAGCAATAAGCACTCGCGAAGATCCCGCGCACCAACACCCGTCGGATCCAGTTTTTGAACCAACCCAATCGCCTGCTGTAAATGCTCAAGTCCAAACTTGTGCCTGTCTTTGTTGTGAATCTCGTCCAGAGGGACCGGCAGAAAACCCTTTTCATCCAGATAGTCAATAATCAGCTCACCGGCAGTTTTCACTAAGGGGTCCGCATCAATCATCCGCCATTGCTCTTTGAGTGAATCAAGAAGGGACTGTTCCTGCGCTGCCGTATTGTTAATCGCTTCCAACTTTTTATCGGGATCACCGGACGAAATAGTTTGATAGGAGGACTGTCGCGGCATCGGCCCTGCACCGTTAAGAGTATCGGTGAAATCTTCGCCGATACTATCGAGTCGTTGGAAATCCTCTATATTATCGGAATCCTCTCGAATGACCAATTCCTGGTCATCTGGAACATCCTCTGTTTCGGCCTGGGTCGGCTCTGTTTGATCAGATTGCTCCTCAGCCACCTCCAAAACGGGGTTGCTGTTCAGCTCGGCTTCGATTTTTTCCTGCAGGGCCAGAAAGGGAAGTTGCAAAACCTCCATCGACTGGATCATGCGCGGAGCGAGCTTCATCTTCTGCTCCATCCGCATCTGACCGGTCATAGAAAGTTTCATGGCTATATCAATTTCCTGCAAATAAATAACTGTTCAAGTCCGGCCTGTATTGTAACGAAATGGGGGCAAAAATGATACCTAAAACCTCAAAACATATAGGGTCAGAGTTCCGAGCGGTTCAGGACGGCGTCGGTCAGGATGCTGCCGCTGGCAAACTCAAGAGTCGAACCAGCGGGCAGGCCTCGCGCCAGACGAGTTACCTTGACATTTAAGGAATGCAGCAGTGAATGAATATAAAGTGATGTCCCATCGCCTTCGAGGTTCGGGTTTGTCGCCATCACCACTTCTTTGATGTGGCCGTCGCGAACTCGTTTTATCAAGGCCTCGATTGTCAGGTCGTCGGGTTCGATGCCTTCTAACGGGGCAATATGGCCGTTCAATATGTGGTAGGTCCACTTGCACAGGCCGGTCTTTTCAAGCCCAATCACATCCTTGGGCTGCTCGACTACGCAGATGACATCCTGCTCCCTGCGGGGGTCCGAACAGATCGAGCAGATTTCTGTTTCGGCCAGATTAAAGCAAATCTTACACTGATGGATATTGGTTTTGACATCCGAAATGGCATGGGCCAACGCCATCGCTTCGGGCTTTTGGGTCTTGAGAACATGAAACGCCAGTCGCTCCGCTGTCTTGGAGCCGATACCGGGCAATTTGGCGAATTGTTCGATCAATTCGTTTAAGCTTTTTGTATAAGCGGGGTTCATCGGTTACTCTGTTTCCTGTTCGAGAAGCATCTGTTCATCATCCCCATCGGGCGGTATTTCTACTTTCTGTATCTCGACTGGCGTAGCGTCCAGCCCTTTAAGGACCATTTGAACCGCCGGGTCGTTCAGTGCCTGCTGCCGCTGGGCGCGATTGACGCCGGCGGCCGGGGCTGGCCTTGGATCAGGGGTTGCCGTTGAGACAGAAAGCGGAGAATCGGGCGTTTTCTTTTTCGGCGAAGCGGGTTTGGCCTCCGTCGATTCAAGGCAGAGTTTAACATCTGTTGACAAAAGCCGCGATAATGACTCCTGAATGACTGCCAATTTACGCTGGCACATGCTTTTGGCAAGCTGTCCGCTGCCATCCGTGCCAAAAGACAGTGTCAGGGTCGAATTTTCAAAATGCACAGGACGACCCTGCGGAAGAAATTGTGCCAAAGATGCTTCAGACTGCCCGCATTGGGCCGCAAGCGACTTCCAGGATGATTGGATGGAGCCGATGTCCGCCGAAACCACTTGCGGCGATGCTGATTTAGCCGCCGTAGCGGGAGTTAGTTTTTTTTTTACCGCCGAACCGGTCATCTGACCACCAGCCAACTGCGCACTAAGCCGATCCAGACCGATGAAATGTTCACTTAACGCCAATCGCAGGAACGACGCCTCCAGCAGCGTCCGGCTGGTTTCGCTGGTTCGCAGGGTCCATCGCAGTTTTTCCAGTGCCGTAATGTTATAGACCAGCGCTGCTATATCAAAACATTGTGCGACCTGCTGCAATTGCTCTTTTTCTTCATCTGTTAGTATGAGAACCTTACTGTCCGCACCGGCACTTTGCAACACCATCATATCACGCATATTCTGGATCAGCAGGTCGCAAATCTGCCCGGAAGTCTGCCCGCTGTTGATCAACTGGTCAATCACATCCAGCACCGCCGCGGCATCGTGACCCGCAATCGCCGCGAGTAAACTCATCACCTTTTGCCTGTCGGGAACACCTACTAATTCGTTCAGGTGGGCCGATGACAGCGGCTGGCTGCCCGCACTAATCAACTGATCCAGCAAACTTAACGCATCACGCATCGAACCGTTGGCCAAACGGGACAAATGAATAATCAGATCTTTCTCAAATTCAATCTTTTCGTCGCCAAGGATCATCTCGAGTTGGCGGCCGATCACCTCGACACTGATGCTCTGGAAATCGAACCGCTGGCAGCGCGATTGAATCGTCGCCAACACCTTATTCGGCTCGGTCGTCGCAAAGATAAACTTAACATGCTCCGGCGGTTCTTCGAGGATTTTCAGCAGCGCGTTAAACGCCTCCTTTGTGAGCATATGGACTTCATCGATGATATAAATCTTAAATCGTGCCCGTGCGGGCCGATAGATTACATTTTGTATCAGTTCGCGGATATTATCAATGCCCCGGTTGCTGGCACCATCAATCTCGATGACATCGATGTCCTCGCCGGCGTTGACGGAAACGCAACTGTCGCACTTCAGACACGGGGTAAGAGTCGGGCCGTCGGCTTCCAGACAGTTCATCGATTTCGCCAGAACACGAGCCATGGTTGTCTTACCTACCCCTCGCGTGCCGCAAAACAGGTAGGCATGTGCCACCCGCCCCATCTCAATGGCGTTTTTCAGCGTCCGCGCAACCGCATCCTGCCCGACCACCTCGTCGAATGTCTGTGAACGATACCGCCTCGCTATTACCGTGTATGCCATTGCAAATGATTATTGACTAATGAATAATGATTATTTTTTCTTTTCTAAAGCTGTTTTTCTTGAAGCAATTAGGATGGATGTTACCTGTTTTGCTTCTGAAAGTAAATCTTTAAGTTTCGCTTCCAGCATCAAATTTTCATCACGCAAAAACTCTATCCAAAAACAGGATTCGTCCGATTCCTCAATACAAATGCTAAGTTTCGCGATAAATGCCGCTTTTGATTGGGCTAAGCACGCTGCTCGATAATTAGCGGCAACAGAGGTTGAACACCGAATAAGCTGTTTACGAATATGATGAGCCAAATAGCTGTCCGGCAATGCCAACGCCGCCTTAACACATCGATGTGAAAAATCCGTCGTCCGTACCTTCAAATCCCATTCCGCCATGACTTACCTCCATTATTCATTCGCCATTTGACATTATACATTGAAAAAAGGTGGCCGGGTTGACCACGCACAACACCGGTAACGCTTATGGCTGCTCGGTTCCCCGCCTGACCAGATTCACGCCCAACGCTTGCATGGGACCCGACCATAAATGAAAGTCGCTGCTGTCCCGCTTTGAAAGCAAGGTCAGGCAGTGTAGCGAATCGGCGGCATATTTCCACTAAAAAATGACAAATTGTCAAGCCAAATCACCCTTACCACCCGTCGTTACATACCCCCAAGAATTACTTGATAACGGTCCATCCTCATAATTGTATGGTCGCAAGGGATTTGACGCATAGGGGAAAAGTAGTTAACATCTTTTTCCCTAAAGCGAATATTCAACATCAACCTGATTTGGATCAAGACCCAAACGCTTTAATTGTCGCTTCATTTTGTCCAGCCAATTCTTTTGTCTATAAATTTCATAGACTTGCTTGAATTCAGAAGGAGTTAAGATGTGACAATTGGAAATCTTGGCAACAAAATAACGACCAGATTGATAGAACGCACTATTCTTGGGCACAAGGGTATATAATACGATGTCATAATCTTTGCCTGCATATGAATCGTAGTTCTGACCAAACAGAGGCTGCAAAAAACCGTATTTATAACCGTTGTCATCAATCATACCATAATCAAAAAACCATTCCTCGAAACCAAAACCTTCTCTGGAAGCATAAGAGTTGCCTTGTTCGACATCTCTGGCAACACCAGCAGGTTTTTTCCAGTCTTCATCGTTCCAGCAGATTCTACAGCATCTTGTATCCATTAAAATCTCCTATGCTCTCTTGCGTTTTCTGGTTAACAATCCGCCAATAGCAAGCAATACAAGCGTCACTGGTTCAGGAACGGCCGTTACGGTTAACACTGTATAGCCCGCCAAGTCACCCTCGGCCAGATAGTCCAGCGTATAATCCGCACCGTAAGTTGCGTTGATAATATTATCCCACTCGGACATAGAATCATCCCAATAGCGAATCGTGCCGATACCATTGCCGCCGATTGAATTCAGAAAGTCGATTAGAGCGTTTTCGGTATTACCAATCAATGCCAGCATCCCATCAGTAGCCATGTTAATATCACCCCGATAGTAAGGGCGCCGATTATCCAAGTTGAGCCAAAACCATCAACTGTAACTATGCCCGTTGAATCCGGTGTATACAACTCAGATGCGATGAACGCATCCTCGCCGATAACTGCGCCGCCATTGGTTATATTCAGTACACCGGTTCCAGCGTGGTAGCCAATCCTGAGGTCACGACTGATCGTCAAGGTTGATCCAGAACCATCAACTGTAACTATGCCAGCCGAGTGATTTCCATCTCCGATAACGACAGAGCCATTACTGCTGACCACCGCTCCGCCATTGATTACATTCAGTGTACCACTGCCGAAGTAGCCGACTTTGAGGCCGCCGTCACTGTTTGTCCAAATTGAGCCGGAACCATCAACCGTAACCTCTCCACTGGAAATTATGCCCGCATCGTTGCTGATCGGTGTCTTTTCGGCAAGCGTGAAAAATCTCACTTTTTTCAAAAAGGTTGATTTTGGCAATCTGACCGTTAATAGCGGGATGGTTGCGGCGGTGTGGCCGCGATT
>NBLM01000111.1 GCA_002084585.1 Planctomycetales bacterium 4572_13
CGATAACGAAAATCGGGGAAATAACAGGTGGTGGCTGTATGGGAATAAAATTATCCAATGGGCAGGTTGAGCGGTTAACCCCGCAGGGCTTTGACCACCTTTAGGAATGTATAATGATTATTGAATAATGAATAATGAATAATAAAAACATTGAAATTATAACAAACAGTGCGGCGGAGACGGTTGAATTGGGCAAACGGATCGGGGCTTTGCTCAAAGGAGGTGAGGTGATTGCGCTGGTGGGCAATCTGGGGACAGGCAAGACGCATCTTATTAAAGGGATTGCGGCTGGGTTGGGGGCGAATGAATCGGATGCGGTGTCCAGTCCGACCTTTGTACTCGTGAACGAATACTTCGGCCGCGATGGGCTGATCCATATTTATCACATTGACGCCTACCGGATGAAGTCGGTTAAGGAGTTCCAGTCACTGGGCTTTGACGAATACTGCTGCTCGGATTCGGTGGTGCTGGTTGAGTGGGCCGATAAGGTTATGACTGCGGTAGAGGAGTTTGACCCCATGATGGTTCGGTTGGAGCATATCAACGAGAATCAGCGGAGGATTGTGATTGAAAACGCCCCGGAGTGTCTTTCAGGGGCATCTACCGATTGAGCGATACTGGAAGTTTTTCAAGAAAAAAGTGCTGAACAATTTCTACTATGAAACCTTTGATGCATTCAAGCAGGCGTCCATAAGCTTAGAACGATCTTTTGTCAAAAAAGAAAATCTGTTCATATTTCCTTAACGGGCGTATATTAAAGAGCTTATGCGTGTTCTTAAAGTTAGACAGTACAGATAAAAAGAAAAGTTGCCTGGGGGCGAAAAAATCGGCTAATCAGGAAAAAACATTGAAATGACGCGGATTTTTGAGATTCCGGACCCTTATTATGATCCGCCGTTAAGCCGGAAAGCATTCTTGCCGAAAAATATATGGCTTTTTAGATAAAAGAATTCGCTCGATATAGCGAACTACTACTGGTATAAAATAAGTATGTTCTTGTGGAATTTTCGTCGTTTTTGCGAGTTCCTACAACGGAAACCGGACTTATGAAAATGAACCGTTTTGACCGAATAAAAACATCCTTTCTCGTGTTGGGCCTGCGGGTCTGCCTTGTGGGCATTTTCTCTTTCTGTCCGGCCCCCGCCATTGCGGCAGAACAGACAACCCGCGAAAAACTCTCAGGATCATCAGAACCCAATGCGCCCGATGTCAAAGATACCGGTGAGCAGGAGAGTGATATCTTTGAATTAAAGATTTCCACCTATATTTCAATCAATAGGGCCTACAGTCGCATTTTTACGCCGGAGTTAATTAGCGAAGAGGGGTTGCTTAAATATAGTACGCTCAATCGGAAACGACTGGATGTCATCGTCGCCAAGCGAAACCTGAAAAAGCTCAATCCAGCCATCCTGATGAACCTTTCCAAAAAGGAGCAGACGGCGTTCTGGATAAACACCTATAATTTTTGCACGATCGACACCATTTTGAGATATTATCCGATTCAACCGAAATGGTATATGATTATTTACCCGGACAACAGTATCATGCAGATCACCGGGGCCTGGACCAAGGTATTTCATGAAATACAGCGGGAAGAATATAATCTGCAGGAAATCAAGCAGGATTTTCTATTGAAACGCTGTAAAGACCCACGGCTTTGCTTTGCGCTCTCAAATGCCACCGTGGGGGGGGCGACCTTGCGAAATGAACCCTATAAGGCCGACCATCTTGATGAGCAATTAGACGGTCAAGTCAAAAAGTATCTCAGCACAAACAAGGGAATGCGTTGGGACGAAGAGCATCATACACTTTTCCTGTCGAATGTCTTTCAGATGAATAAGATTTCTTTTTTAGACTCCGATTTGGCTGAAATAAAAAGGTTTCGCAACCGAAAGGAAATCGAGCGAGTTTGGTTTAACTTTCTGGTGTCCTATCTGCCAGACGAGGATATCCGCCATCTTGAAAACACCGAATTGTCCGTCCGATTCATTGACTTCGACTGGCATCTAAATGAATTGCAATGAACATCCTTGACTTGAGTGTCAATGAACTGCTCGCATGTGGGCAGATTAGTTCTTGCCTTGCATCCCCATATCGCTATACTTCCTGTTTTCAATAAGAATATTCTATTGGCGAATTATACAGGAGATGAAATGGAAAATACAATGAAGACGCGTTTCAATGGCCGGGGGCATCTGTTTACCAGTGAATCGGTTACGATGGGGCATCCCGACAAAGTGGCCGACCAGATATCCGATGCCGTCCTGGACGCGATGCTGGATCAGGATCCTAACAGTCGCGTCGCCTGCGAAACACTGGTAACGACGGGGTTGGCAATGGTTGCCGGGGAGGTTACGACGAATGCCTATGTCGATATTCCGGGCGTGGTTCGCAAGACCATTAAAGAGATCGGCTACACGGATCCGGCCATCGGTTTTGACTATGAAAATTGTGCGGTTGTAACCTCACTCGACGAGCAAAGCCCGGACATCTCACAAGGTGTTTCCGAGGGTTCAGGGCTGCACAAAGAGCAAGGCGCAGGCGATCAGGGACTGATGTTTGGATTTGCCTGCCGCGAAACAGCCGCCCTGATGCCGATGCCGATCTTTTTGGCACATAAACTGACAGATCAACTGTCCAAAGTACGGCAAAGCGGCAAACTGCCCTGGCTGCGGCCGGACGGTAAGAGCCAGGTTACAATCGAATACAACGACAAAGGCAAACCCAAGCGAATTCATACGGTTGTGGTCTCGACACAGCACACGGCGGATGTTAAATATGCCACGCTCAAGAAGGGAATTCTGGAAAAGGTTATCCTGCCGGTGCTGCCCAAGTGGCTCGTCGATAAGAAACTGATTGTTCATATCAATCCCACAGGAAAATTCATCGTCGGCGGCCCAAAAGGCGACTGCGGACTGACCGGGCGGAAGATCATTGTCGATACCTACGGCGGACGCGGCAGTCACGGCGGCGGAGCGTTTAGCGGGAAAGACCCGTCCAAGGTGGATCGCAGCGCCAGCTACATGGCCCGTTATATCGCGAAAAATATCGTCGCGGCGGGGTTGGCGGATGCCTGTGAAGTGCAATTGTCTTACGCCATCGGCGTGGCCGAGCCAATCTCGGTACTGGTCGATACGGAAGGGACAGGGAAGATTGATGAAACAACCATTGAAAAATTTGTTCGCGACATTTTTCCCCTGACACCAAAGGGCATTATTAAACACCTGAAACTGAAACGCCCAATTTATGAGCAAACCGCCCGCAACGGACACTTTGGCAAAAATAATCCTGACTTCGCCTGGGAAAAAACCGATCAGGTTAATAAGCTTCGCAAGGCCGCGGGATTAAAAGCCATTCGAAAGAGAACAGCCAAATAATATCAGCGTGGGTACGACCCACCCTACCATAAAACAAAAAAGCCCGGACCCAATGCCGGGCTTTTTTTATGGCTTTTCAGATTGGGATTGCGATTTAACGGCCTCCTGTTCAGCGACTCTTTCAAAATACACCTGCGCTTGGTTGGGGTCTGCGTTGTTTTCGTAGGCCTTTGCGATGGCCCTGAGCAACGCGACATCATCCGGTATCTGTTTACTGGCGGCCAGATAACTGTCTATCGCCTCCGTATAGCGTCTCAATTGGTCGTATATCTCACCCAGTGTTACCCTCGCGGATATGTCATCCGGCAGGAGTTCTACGATCTTCTTCTGGCGAATAACGGCTTCAGCTGGAAGGTCCATTGATAAATAAGCTGCCGAAATCGCCGCCAATGCCTGCCGGTTGCGGGGAAATAGCTTCTCGAGTTTGATCGCTTGTGCCTTGGTTTTTTTGAAATCTCCCATACGAGCATACAGCCGGACTAATCTGCACCGGGCCTTTATATTTCGGGCATCGCGATTGAGAATGCTATAATACACCTTACTCGCCGCCTTGTTTTGGTTCAGGTTCTCAAGAGCGACGGCCTTGTTCAATTCAGCTGAGACATTTTCCGGATCCAGCCGTACAGCCTCCTCATAATGCTTCAGCGCCTTTTTATAACTCCCCTGGCTTGCATAAAGAATGCCCAAACTATCCCATGCACTTGCGTATTTCGGGTCTATGGACAGAGCGAACTTGAGATACTTTTCAGCTTTTTTCAGATCATTGATCTGTTGGTACAATAGACCCAGGCGAATCATCGCGAGAAAGTGGTCCGGTTCGGCTTCCAGAACGGACTCGTAAGCGTCTATGGCGTTAAGACGATGCTCCCATTTCTCCTCGAGTACACCCAGATTAAAAAATGCCTTGGTGAGTGATGAATCCGCCTGAGCCGCTGACCGATAGCAATTCGCCGCCTCCTGGAGCCGGCCCGCGTCGGAATAAAGCCGTCCAAGATTGTACAGTGAACCGGCTGCGGATGGATCCAGTTGAATGCTCTTTTCCAACTCCGCCATCGCACCGTCAGCGTCATCGGTCTTCTCCAACTGAATCTTCTCCAACTGAATCGCGAGATTGTTACGGGCTTTGACATAATCTGGTTTCAGCACGATGGCCTGACGATAGGCGGCGATAGCACCCGGTATTTTACCGGGCTGTTTGGACAGGACATAACCAAGCTGAAAATGAGCTTTTGCAGATCCGGCAGAGTGATCGTATCGAGTAATTGCACGGAAATGCTCTTCTGCCTTTTCCCATAGACCCATCTTCAGGTGAATCAGCCCCAGATTATAATAAGCTCGCGTGTAAACAGGATTCAGCGCCAGTGCCTTCGTATAAGCGATAACGGCATCCGCTGATTCACCCTGCCTGGACTTAACAACCCCAAGATTGTAATAAGCACGCGCGTTTTGAGGGTTTAATTCCAACATTTGTAACAGCATTTTCTCGGCCTTGGGAAATTGTTCTAACGCAATGTAAGCAGAGACCAACCTGATCATGGCCTCTTCATTGGCAGGGTCATACCTGTGAACTCGCTCCAGCATCGATACCGCCGCATCCAAGTACCCTTCTTTCTTGAGGCGTACGGCCTCAGAAAGAACGGGGTCAACTTTGCTAACCGCCTCCTCATCGCGTTCGTCAATATAATCATCCGCATCCTTGAGCGACTTTTGCGAAGCGGTCATATTCTCATAGTTGCCATCCACCCGGATTGGGGGACGATTGACTTCTGATATCACTTTATACCTAAGAAAAGCTCCAATAGACAAAATGACTGTCAGCATCATCAGCGTGAACAGGATATCGTTCTTCCTATGAATCATAAAGCGGCCTCCCATGGTATGTTGGCTTTCAGACCCGCGGCATTGGCCAGTTGTATATTCAATCCCGGCCGAACATTGACCTCTATCACCATCGGACCCTGGCAACGGTCGATGACAATATCGACACCCAGGTATCCAAGACCAAATATATGGGAACTCTGCGTTGCCATATCAAGAATATTTTCCCAATGCGGAATCCGGATTCCAACCAACAGCTTGTTCGTATCCGGGGTATGCGTTACACACCGATTCCTATAAACGGCCTGTGTCGTCATTCCAGTCTGCATGTCGATGCCCAACCCTAAAGCCCCCTGATGCAGATTGGCCAACCCGCCGGATTCAACTGTCGGCACCCGTGCCATGGCCATAACGGGAATTTGTTGATACAGGATAATACGGAAATCCGGCAACCCTCCAAACGAGACATCTTTGAAAGTGTCATCAGAAATAATCAACTGTTCGATAAATGCTGAATCGGATACTTTTTCAAGCGAAAAACACCCTGTCAATATCCGATAGATATGAGCGCGAAGTTCGGCAGAACTAACGCTCTCTCCGTGGGATCGCAATAAACCGTCCGCATCGCGTTCGACAATCAGTATCCCGCGTCCCCCACATCCGCGTTCGGGTTTGACCGCAAAACCATCAAGGCTTTCGATGTCCGCCTCCAGACACAAAAGATCGCGATATTGATTGTAAATGGCCAGTGTTTTGGGGTGTGCAATTTGCTCTTTCTCTAACAACTGCTTGCACAAGAGCTTGTTATCCGCCCGTGGAAAATGACGACGGGGATTTAACGGATACACACACGCCAGATTTCGAGCGTTAATACCCAGTATGCCGTTGTGGATATTTCGCATCCTGTCAATCAATCGCCCTATCATCTCTTCCGTTCCAAAATAAAGTCTCTAAAACGGACATATTCCAAGAGCCGCAGACCGGGCCATCGGCCGATGATAAAAAATCGAAAAACATGCCACCAATATGGTCATAAAACACACCTTGATTGCAGTCCCGACCCCTTCTTCTTCAGTCATCACAGAGAAACGCTCGATTGTCATGGAAATGATAACAAGCGGAAACAAACTGACTCGGCTGGACAAGGTAAACCCTTTGACAACGCTCAGGATCGAAATACCCAGCATCGTCAACGATGTTACCGTCAACATAATACCAAGCCGCGGCGTTTGCAACAGTTGAAAGCGTTCAAGGAATAGCCGAACAACCGACCCCACGGCAAGGATGAGAACAAAAAGTGCCACCCCCCAGAGAAGTCCCGTCCCCTGAAAGGCCACCGCCAATAAGGCCGGTGCAAAAACTCCAAATGTCAGCACGCCCAGTATGTTACGGGAAAATGTTACGACCAGGGCGCCGATTGGAAATAACAAAATAACTTTTAGAAGCTCAATCGGGATACGAACCTGTTCAAACAGCCCCCAAAGGTTCAACAACCCCGTCAATCCGGCAGTATTTGCGGGGGCGGCAAGAATCGGATTGGCCGTAAAATTATAATGAAAGTTTATATCTCGCGTATGCTTAATGAGGGGAACTTCGCCATAATACAGAACCAGATACCGCATCGGTTTTTCGGCAAAATAATTATTCAACGGACAGAAGGGTATCCATCGGCCCGCCACCCAGACTTCAACCCAAAGATGAGAGGCCGTCCATGTACTGTCTTTTAAGATCAGCCCACCCACTAAACGAGCGGGGATTCCGGCATGCCTCAGAATCGCCGCCAATAAGCGGGATTTGCCGCCGCAGGAGGCCTCGCCCAACCTTAAACAAGTCAGCGCATCCGTCGTTCCGGTGATTTTGGCCGGTTCAATCGACCTATAGCAGTAGTCATACGCACGCCGGATAATTTCGGTTATGTTTTTTCGCTGTTGGTGAGGAATAATCGCTTCAAACAGTGATGCAATCTCTTTGGAATCTGACTGAATTGTCTCTGTTGACAATAGGTACGGCTGTACTCCGGCCGGATAGTCCTCCGGCAGCGCTATTGACGGAGCCAATTCGTAGTATTCACGGCTCGTTCGGACTGTGCAGGAGTAGCCCAGCTTTTGCTGATCGCTGATCTGCCTGCCCGCCCAGATGCCATAACGAGTATTTCGCCCGCTTTCAATGGAAAAAGGGAAACTTGAGGATTTGACGGTTTCATCCCGAACGCTCTGGCTCTTCGTTTCGATTGGCAGTGTCATTCGGACCGAAACATCCTCGCCGTGTCCCTGAAGCAACATATCGACCATAAACTGGTAATGCCGTTCAGGCAGCAATGCTTTCATTTCTGAATCGACGGTGGAAAGCCGCCAAAAAACAATAAAAAGACAACCGGAAACCAACAACAGGATTGTTAATTTGTCTCGGTATCGGAGCATTCTAAGCTTATCCCTCAATTCGTAAAGTAAACAAGCCCTGTTTTCACACACGGCTTGTTTTATCACGCAAATTGTTTCGATTGCCTCATCTTTTTTTAGTGCTTAAAATGGCGTTTTCCGGTGAAGACCATGGCGATGCCGAGCTCATCGGCTTTGGCGACCACTTCACCGTCCTTTTTGGAACCGCCGGGCTGAACAATACAGGCCACACCTGCTTTGGCGGCATTTTCGACATTGTCCGGGAACGGGAAGAACGCATCCGAACCCATCGCGGCGCCTTTGGCCATTTCGCCGGCCATCTTAAATGAAATCAGGCCGGACTCAACGCGGTTCATCTGCCCGGCGCCAACGCCGACGAGCTTTTTGCCGTTGACCAGCGTGATCGTATTACTCTTGACATGCTTGGCAGTGATCCAGGCGAGTTTCAAATCTTCCAACTGTTCGTCGGTCGGCTTCAACTTGGTTGGGAAGCTTAATTGCTCCAGTTCCCACGCTACCAGATCGCGCTGTTGCAGGAGCAACCCACCCACGATACAGCGAACATCATATTCAGCCGCATCCATTTTGGCACGATCAATCGGGCCGGTCTCCAATAGCCGCACCCGCTGGCCCCAGCCCTTGAGCGTGCGAATCGTCTCAACGGCGTCCGCATCGTACGACGGAGCGATTATCACCTCAGCGAAAAATCCCGCCGCTCCCTGGGCCTTGCCGAAACGGGCATAGGATTCCATAATCACAGTGGCCAGCTCGTTGTCCACAGTCCGGTTCAGAGCAATAATACCGCCAAAGGCGCTGACAACATCGCCCAGATAGGCCTTTTCGTACGCTTTGCAAATATCGCCATCCATCGCACAACCGCAGGGGTTCATATGCTTGACCACCACGGCGGCCGGCGTGTCAAATTCCTTAACCAACTCAAATGCCGCATTGGTGTCCATCAGATTATTGAAACTAATCGGTGTGCCGCCGTCCAGCAGTTTGGCACCACCGACGCTGACTTCTTTGCAGTCGGTGAGTTTGTAAAACGCCCCTTTCTGATGGGGGTTCTCGCCATAACGCAGTTCGTTCTCTTTGACGACCGCAAGCGAAACACGATCCGGGAACAGGTCTTGGGCTTGAGCGTTGAGATATTTCGAGATCGCCGCATCATAAGAGGCCGTTAGCGAAAAGGCCGCCCGTGCAAATTTGGTTCGCAATGGCTGGCTCGTCGCTCCGTTTTTATCCTTCATCTCGGCCAGCACCGTATCATACTGGGCCGCATTGGTTACAATCGTTACAAACTTATTATTTTTGGCCGCTGAGCGAACCATGCTGGGGCCGCCGATATCGATGTTCTCAATCGCCTCTTCGAGCATACATCCCGGCTTGGCCACCGTCTGCTCAAACGGATACAGGTTCACACAAACCAAATCGATTGGTTCGATCTGATGCTCTTTCATCGCCGCAGCGTGTTCGGCATTGTCCCGCAGACCCAACAGCCCACCGTGAATTTTCGGGTGCAGAGTCTTGACCCGGCCGTTCATCATTTCCGGAAAACCCGTAACCGAATCCACACTCATCACATCAATCCCGGCGTCCGCCAGCACTTTAGCCGTTCCACCGGTGCTGATAATAGCCACCCCCATCGAAGTCAGCTCTTTGGCAAATTCAACGACTCCATTTTTGTCCGACACGCTGATGAGCGCCCTTTTAATTTTTACATCCATTGTTTGTACGATCCTTTTTTGGGGGTTTTAGTTTTCGATTTATATCGGGCCTATTATTATTCAGAAGTATTCGGTGTCTCACACGGCCAAGCGGGACTTAACCGTGCCACCCGTTGCGGGTCATTTTGCCGTTACGCTCATCAACCGCCCTTTTGTATCGGCCAAATACATCACCGAGTCCGTCGTATTCGTAGCGTATCGCTGAACAGAAGAACAGTTTACCGAGTACAACTCTTTGCCGGTTTTATTGTCCATTGCCTTTACAATACCCGGCGAGACGAACACGAATCCTTTTTGCAGCGTCTCACAGATCATTCCCTCGCCACCGGCAACCTGCCAAACGGGCTGGCCGGTTTGCTTATTGACACCGTAAAGACCATTTAATGGGTTATAGAGATAGATAATCTCGTCGCCAACAATAAAATTATCCCGGATGGGGGCGCCGGAGTGAAAAGGCACATTCCAAATAAGTTTGCCATCAGAAAGCCCTAATTTATACAGTTTGGAATCAAAACTGCCAACATAAACAGCATTACCATCCAGAACAAGTTCCCCTTTTATCCTGCCGGTCGCATCATATTGCCAGCGTTTTTCGGCTTCATTCGGACTCATCGCAACAACATTTCCGGCCTGCGTCGCGAAGACTACAATATCATCGGTTGCCAGCATCGACACAATCGGCGAATCATTGTCGGCCGTCGCCGTAAACCGCTGCCATAACCCATCAAGATTGATTACATGAAGACGATTATCCGAACCACTAATATAAAGATACTCTTTGTTTCGAGTTAAGCCGCATTCAGCACTGCTGCCGATTTGCGGAAATTTCTTCCTGGTAACAAAGTCACCAATAGCAGGATCATACACAAGCACCTCGTTGCCCACAATAAACCAAAACTTCTTCTCGTAGTAAAATGGCTTAGTAACCGGCAACCGGCTCGCGCTCAGCTGGGATAGACTTCGCACCTTTCCCTTTTCACGGTCAATACAAAACAGCGTATTCATACTGGTCATCGCATACAGATAGGAATCCATGACACCCAACCGGTCAAGCGTTTCACCAGACTTTAGCGGCAGATTCATCTGCCAATTACGGTTCCATCCCGCTTCCTGAATCAAATCCGAAGAAACAAGCTCAGCCGTATCTTGTGCCGCACCCGCCAAGGCGGAAAACAATATAATACCTGTTAGAAAGATCAGCTTTTTCATAACGCCAGTCCTCACTTTTGCATATTTAATTTATGATTCCAGTTTTACATAGTCGGCCAGATCGATCCCGTTTTCCTGTTCAAATACCTGCAAGCGGCATATTCGCTCGACATCATCTTTGATACGGTTGGCCAACTTAAAAATATAGGGTTTACCCTCCAGCCGATTTTCAAGGTCCTCAAGCATCGGTTGCCATTGTCCGGCATAGAGCTGAGACTTCAAGATCACCAGCATCCGCTGCGGCTCATCAAGGGTCCGAACAAACAAATCTACCGGCGAGTTTGCCGTTATAGCATTGTTTTTTTTGCTTTCCTGCGCCATACCTGCCTTATTAAAAACCAACAAAGGCTATATTAGCCCATTCACGGCTTTTTTTCAAATGCTTTCTTTTCAGTCGTCCCTATAAATTAAAGAAACTATGAAAGCCAGATACTCGGGGGCGAAAGTGTTATAATCGCCCCCAAAGGTGCTCGTCGCAGTGACGGCACAAAATTTATTCCCGTAAATTT
>NBLM01000034.1 GCA_002084585.1 Planctomycetales bacterium 4572_13
GGTTGTAGCCAATGTTTTTGCGAAACCTCAAAATGTAAAATTTGCAGGTCTCGCTGTTGTTTTGCGCTGTTTTAAGCATTTTTGCAAAACTTCAGTTATTAAACCAAAAATAAGCAGTATCCACGGATTTTAGGAGTTTATAATGGTACGCGTTGCAATCATCGGAGCCAGTGGTTATACGGGCGTTGAGTCCATCGAGATCATCCTTCGGCATCCGCAAGCCGAAGTTACTTACCTGACCGCACTTCCGGAAGAATGCGGCCTCGTTTCCGATACTTTCGGTCAGCTCACCGGGCGGCTGGATATGATGATCGAGCCGCTGGATATGGATGTCTTGGCCTCAAAGGCCGATGTTGCCCTGTGCTGTCTGCCGCATAAGGTGTCGATGGGGTTCGTGCCGAAACTGCTGGCCACCGGCATCAAGGTCATCGATTTCAGTGCCGACTACCGGATTAAAGATGTGGCGGTCTATGAGAAATATTACCAACCGCACACAGACACCGAAAATCTGACCAAGGCGGCTTATGGCTTGCCGGAATTGTTCAGGGAGCAGATCAAGGGTGCTGACCTCGTCGCCAACCCCGGCTGTTATCCGACCGGTGCGGCCTTAGCCCTGGCGCCGGCTCTGAAAGAGGGTTTGATTGAGCCAAATGGCATCATCGTCAGTTCGGTTACGGGTGTTTCCGGCGGCGGGAAGAATCCGTCGCCGCTGTTTCATTTTCCGTACATGAACGAAAACATCTACCCTTATGGCGTGGGCATCCATCGGCATATGCCGGAGATGGAGCAAGTCGCCTCAGCCGTGGCCGGAAAACCGGTTGAACTTCTGTTCCAGCCACATGTTGGCCCGTTTGACCGGGGTATTGTTTCCAGTACCTATTCAGACCCGATACAGGATATAACCATCAAGCAACTGAATGATCTCTATGCTGGTTTCTATAAAGATGAGCCATTTGTGCAGATAGTTTCAAAACCGCCGGCGGTTAAGAATGTGACCAAGACGAACTACTGCCATATCTTCCCGGCCATTGCAAAAGGCAAAGTGGTCGTGTTTTCGGCGATTGATAATCTCATTAAAGGTGCCTCTGGTCAGGCCATCCAGAATATGAACATCTTGTTTGATTTGCCCGAAATGATGGGTCTGGAATAAAAAAACACCGACACTTAAGCACGAAATTCGATATTTTGAGATACTGTGGTTGAATTTCATTGGGTGGCCATCATGGATTTGAAGAGTTTTGATCGCCGGAAAGTTCGATAATAAACGCTAAAATCTGCCGAAAAATAGGTTTTTTGATGGATTTCATCTGTTTGCAGGTGGAAAAGTTTATCATATTGCCGCTTATTTACCGATAATAGCTGAAAAGTAGTCGAGATTTTTTGTTGAAACTGTGGATACTTGCAGTTACGATGCACAGAAACAATAGAAGCATCGCAAAGAAAAAGAACCTGGTATTGAGAAAGGAGTCTTAAACTTATGCTTGGAATTGAAGATAAAGGAGTATTAGCCGCATATCTTTTGTGCATTGTAAGTACCGCTCTTTGTGTCGTCTATGGACTGTTCAACTGGAATAAGGGTGCCGAAGATGTCCAGCCGGATGATGTCAAGTGGGCGGCAGAAGAGAACAAGGTTGAGGAAGAATTGTAATTCTTCGGATGAACTTTTAACGGATTTCCTGTCAAATCAGGGAGGATTATTATGTTGGCACAAGCTGTAGGCATTAAAGAGATTATAGTTGTTTTAGCATATCTGCTCGTTGTGGTGTACTTGGGCTTCTTGGGGTGGAAGCGGACAAAGAGTGCAACAGACTACCTTATCGCCGGTCGCGGGGTTCATCCGTTTGTGATGGCGATGAGTTATGGAGCCACTTTTATCTCAACCAGTGCGATTGTTGGTTTTGGGGGTGTGGCGGGTATGTTCGGCATGAGTTTGCTCTGGCTGACATTCCTGAATATTTTCGTGGGTATTTTTGTTGCTTTTGTCTTTCTGGGCGGGCCTACACGCCGTATGGGACACCAGTTGGACGCGCACACATTTCCGGAACTTTTGGCTCGCCGTTTTGAAAGCAAGTTTTTGCAGATATTCTCAGGGTTGGTTATCTTCCTGTTTATCCCCTTGTACGCCGCGGCAGTTTTAATCGGAGGATGCGCTTTCATCGCGTCGCAATTTGGTATCAGCTATGAAGTAGCGCTGCTTGTTTTCAGTGTTATTATCGCGGCCTATGTGGTCATGGGCGGCTTAAAGGGCGTGATGTATTCCGATGCGCTGCAGGGAACAATTATGTTCGCCGGAATGCTGATCCTGCTAATTTGGACCTACAAGATGCTTGGCGGTGTTACCGCGGCGCATGAGGCGCTGACCGAAGCAGGCAAGGCCCCGTCGTTGTTTGGCGGGATTGGATTTAAGGGGTGGACCTCAATGCCCGAATTTGGCTGGGGTCTTGCAGAGTCAAAAAAAGGCCCCAATCCCGCAGGATACAATCTT
Source organism: Planctomycetales bacterium 4572_13 (assembly GCA_002084585.1). Taxonomy (GTDB): domain Bacteria; phylum Planctomycetota; class Phycisphaerae; order Sedimentisphaerales; family Anaerohalosphaeraceae; genus 4572-13. The sequence goes on from NBLM01000034.1 coordinate 2,486, forward strand.
TGGTGGATTGTTATCAGTACCATTACACTGGGTGTGGGTATTGGTGTGCTGGCTCAGCCGCAATTGGCGGTTCGGTTTATGACCGTTAAGAGCAAGAAAGAATTAAATCGTGCCGTGCTGGTTGGCGGTGTCTTTATTCTGGTGATGACCGGTGTGGCCTTTACGGTTGGCTCGCTCAGTAATGTATTTTTTCTGCAAAAAGAGGTTGTCGAAGGGAAATTGATGTCCGTCAGCGGTGTCGGCAAAACGCCTGCGGAGTTTTCCTGGGTGATTGCCAAAAAGGCGAAAGGTATCAATGTCAAGCCGGACGGCAGTCCCGTCAATCCAGCTATTGGCCCCGATGAGAAGTCGCTGCCCTGTGTCCTTCTTCATATCGACACAGTGGGTGATGATCAGGCAGACACGCATCTGATCTATAAGGGGTATGGAGGTGCTGCGGCGATTACTCCGGCGGCTGTTATCGATGGATTGCCCGTTGGTGATGATCCAACACCCCTAACGGGTCAAACTATTAGTGTTCAACCCAAAGCAACCGCCTATCTGCGTGCGATTGTAAAATATACAACCCAAGCGGCCGATGGAAGTGACCGCATCGTTTATGAATGCCAAACAAGTAAAATTATCCCGGCCTACATTCGCGGAGCAATGCCCGGGTGGTTTGGCCTGATTTTTTTGGTAACGCTTTTGGCGGCGGCAATGAGTACGCTGTCCAGCCAGTTCCATGCGGTGGGGACCAGTATCGGACGAGATGTGTATGAGCAGGTTACCGGTCGGCATAATCGAAGCATCGGAATCACGCGAATTGGGATTATTCTCGGAATCATCGTGGCGGTTCTGTTCAGCTACTACATGCGGAGTGGGTATATCATTGCCCGGGCGACCGCGATTTTCTTCGGGTTGTGCGGCGCGGCCTTTTTACCGGCTTTTGTCGGAGGGTTGTTTTTTAAACGAATGACAAAAAGCGCGGCGGTTTCCTCGGTAGTTATTGGTTTTTTGGTATCGATGTTCTGGCTGGTCTTTATCAAAGACAAAGAAGCGCGGGCATTGGGCATTTGTTACTCATTGTTCGAGAAACACTCATTGCTGCTGGATAAGCCGAACTGGTCGGTTGTGGATCCGGTGGTCATCGCGCTTCCGATCTCGATTCTTGTGGCGATTGTGGTCAGCTTAATGACCAAACCGCCGTCACAGGAGCATCTCGACAAGTGCTTCAATAAGTAATGGTACGGTGGGCCGTACCCACGCGATTTTCAAAAAAACAGGCATTTAGTAAAGAGGATTTTTTTTAAGGAGAACAAATGATGGCAGGAAAAATGGTAAAAGGAATTGTTTTGCTGGCGATGATTGTCGGCGTGGCTTCATTCGCGATGGCGGCTGAAGAAGCGACTCAGGCCCCACCGGCGAAAGCCGCAACCGAGGCCCCGGCGCAAGATTATTTACAGACGGATGAACCGGTGCCTCATTTTCATGAGATCAATACCGATTTCATGGACAAGTTTCATAATCCCATGGAAGGTGTCACCATGGGGCTGGACCTGCGATTAAGGGAAGTCTATGCCCGAAACATCTTCTCTTTGAATGAATCGTTTGGAGATGGTGCTGGCGGAAACTGGAACAATTACCACTGGCAGCGCTATCGCACACGATGGTCTCTCAAATGGGCGATTGATGAAGACATTGACTTTAACACCCGTTTGGTCTGGGAGTTCTGGGGGCATGTCGCACCGGATGACTCGTTTAGCTCATTCTTGTCTGAGAAGAGTTATGACTTTGATGAAGCCATCTTTGACCACATGAATATTCAGTTCCGAAACGCCTTTGATATGCCGCTGACTTTAACGGTTGGTCGTCAGGATATCATTCTCGGTACCGGTTGGCTGGTGCTGGATGGTTCTCCGGCGGATGGTTCACGAACGATCTACTTTGATGCAGTTCGCGGAACCTATGACCTCAGCGAGACCAGTAAGGTGGACTTGATTTACATCCAGCAGTACGATGACGAAGCCAAGTGGCTCAAGCCCTTCAATCATGGCTCTGTCGATGATCGTCGCCACACGACTCAGAAGCAGGATGAACGGGCGGCCATCGTCTATTGGCACAACAAATTCGATGATTCTCTCAAAAATGAACTGTACTACATCTATAAAAATGAAGAAAGTTCAAGCTGGGCAAAGGATAACGGCACCTCCGGGAACGATGCGGATATCCATACAATCGGTACCCGTTTCTTTGGTAACTTAGATGACAACTGGAGCTATTCCGCTGAAATCGCCAAGCAGTGGGGTAGCCGCTTTTCTGATAAAAATGGAGATGGCACTCGTACAAGTGCTAGCTTGCAGGCATTGGGCGGTAATAGTAAGATAACCTATGCGTTCCATAATGACCTGAAAAACGAAATCCATTTTGGCTATGAATACATGTCTGGCGACGATCCGGATACAAGTGCTGATGAGGGCTTTGATTCATTGTGGGGTGACTGGCCGCAGTCTCAGCGGGGCGGCGATTTGCAGGCATATCTGTTTACATTTGAAGGTGATGGCATTGGTAATGTAAACAATATCCACCGATTTGGGGTTGGCCACAGCTTTAAGCCCGCTAAGGACTGGACGCTTCTGACAGACTACAATGCTCTTTGGGCGGATGAGAACAGTCTTGCAAATGGAAAGGGACCCGGCGGAAATCCCGCCCTATCCAGTGGCGGCAATTTTCGCGGCCACATGCTTACGGGTTTGTTGACTTACCAGTGCTGCAAGAAATTTAGAACTCAGTTCCTTCTAGACTATTTTATTCCGGGTAGCTACTACGATGATCCCAGTGGCGACGATGCACTTTTTGCCCGTATCAATATGGAATGGACATTCTAAAAGAGAAAAACGCTCTTGTTGAGCTTTTTTGATCTCCTACATAGGTCCGGCGGTTTTCCGTCGGGCCTATTTTTTTTATGCTGCTTATAGGATGCCTCTCTGTGTTTCTGTGCACAAGAACACTGGCGATTTTGTAGTAGATTTTCGAATAATTCCCATCATCAGTCCTTGACCGGAACGCCCTAATGGGGTACTCTCTATGTCCTGTATAAGAGCGTTATTAGGAACATAAATTGTGAGAAAAGGGTATTGATGGCGAAAAAAACAACTCTCAAAAAAGCATTTCTTTCTGGTAATGAATCGCTCGCCCGCGGTGCGTGGGAATCGGGCCTGTCGGTGGCCTGTGCGTATCCGGGAACACCCTCGACGGAAATTCTCGAAGCCATGGCTGGCTACAAGGAACTGGATGTCCAGTGGTCGGTCAATGAAAAAGTTGCCTATGAGGTCGCTTATGGGGCGGCGGTCGGCGGCGTTCGGAGCTTATTTGCTTGCAAGCATGTGGGCCTGAATGTGGCGATGGACCCGCTGATGACTTCCTCGTATGCCGGTGTTAATGCGGGTTTTGTGGTGGTGGTCTGTGATGATCCCGATATGCACTCATCGCAGAATGAGCAGGATACTCGTTGGGTCGGGATTTATGCCAAGCTGCCGGTGCTGGAGCCGTCCAGTCCCGCCGAAGCCAAAGAGTTTATGGCCGAAGCGTTCAAGATCAGCGAAAAGTTTGATACTCCGGTGATCGTACGACTGACGACGCGAATTTCGCATACGAAGGAAGATGTCAAACTCGGCAAACGCATTAAGGTCAAACCGATTAAGCTGGAACCCAATATGCAAAAATATGTGATGGTACCGGGCAATGCTCGAATCCGTCATGCGTTTATCGAAAAGCGAATCGAGAAGATGCAAAAGTTCGCCGAACGCACCAAGCTCAACAAAGTCGAGATGAATGATACCAAGCTCGGTATTATCACCTCCAGCGTAACCTATAATTACCTCAAAGAGGTCTATCCTGATGCCTCTTATCTGAAGCTGGGCTTTCTGTATCCTTTCTGCGACGAAAAAATTAAGGCGTTTTCAAAATCGGTAAAGAAACTGGTGGTTGTTGAGGAATTGGACCCGTTTCTTGAAGAACACATTAAGGCCCTGGGGATCAAAAAAGCAAAGTTTAAACATCCCTCATTTCGGCTGGGTGAATTGTCGCCCGGTGTGGTTGCTGATGTTATTAACAGCAATGCCAAGAATGTCAAAAAACGCCCCGGCCGAGCACCGCGATTGTGTGCGGGATGTCCGCATTGGGTTACTTTTTCGGTTCTAAAAAAGCTGGGACTGTTTGTCGCGGGTGATATTGGCTGTTATACACTGGGGGCTTTGCCGCCGACATCGGCGCTGCATACCTGTGTCTGCATGGGTGCGGGTGTAACATTTAACGAAGGACTTCGGCGGGCACATCCGGACGGAAAGATCGTCGGCGTGGTTGGCGATTCGACCTTTGTCCATTCCGGCGTTACGGGCCTGATTAATGCGGTCTATAATAAGGCCAAGGGGATTATTTTCATTCTCGACAATTCCACAACTGCGATGACCGGCGGCCAACAGCATCCCGCAACGGGCTGGACGATTCGCAACGAAAAAACCAAGCGGCTGGATTTGAAACGATTGTGTAAGGCCTGCGGTGCCGACAATGTCGATGTCATCAATCCCATCGGTCATAAAAAAGAACTCGAAGCCCTTGTCAAAAAGCGAATCGATGAAGACGCCCTTAGCGTGATCATCGCAAAAGACCCCTGCGTGTTGATGAAGAAAAAGAAATAAACCGACTTTGGAAGTTAATGATAATGAAAAAAAAGACAGCGTATAATATAACCTTTGGCGGGATCGGCGGACAGGGAACCATCAAGGCCTCCGAGTTGGTGGGCTTTGCGGCGATGTATGAGGGCTTTCATGTCAAAAAGTCCGAGGTGCATGGAATGAGCCAGCGGGGCGGTTCCGTGGAGTCGCATGTGCGCTTTGGCAAAAAGATATTTTCGCCCTTAGTGGCTCCCGGCCAGGCGGACTTTCTCCTGTGTTTTCAGGGGGACGAGCATTATCGTCTCAAACCCTTCCTGAAAACGGATGGTGTTGACTTGATGGGTTATCTCAAGCCCGCATTGGACATGATTGAAAACCCACGACACCTCAATACCGCTCTGGTTGGTGTCTTGGCCGCTTATTTGCCTATCAGCAACGCAAGCTGGCAAAAGGCATTAAAGACAGTATTCAAGCCATCGATTCTTGACGGTAATAAAAAAGTTTTCCGCGATGCCAAAAAACTCGTGAAATAAGGTAGTTTTGACAGGATTAACGCCGATAGGCAGGATGAAAAATCTTGTAAATCTTGTTGATCCTGTCTAAAAAACAAGTAGTAAAAATCCGCGTTAATCCGTGAAATCGCGGTTAAAAAATGAGTGAGTATTCGTGTTAATTCGTGGTTCTTTAGGGAGTTGACTATGATTTGGAATGAATCGATTGAAACGATGCCGCTGGAGGACTTGAAGAATCTTCAGTCTGAACGCTTAACCAAACTTTCTAAGTATGTTTACGAGAGTTGTCCCGTCTATAAGAAAAAGTTTGATGCACACGGGATGAATCTATCTGACATCCAGTCGATCGATGACATTGTCAAACTTCCCTTCACAACCAAGATGGACATGCGGGACACCTACCCGTTTGGTTTGTTTTCACGCCCTCGAACAGATTTGGTGGAGATTCATGTTTCCAGCGGCACCACGGGCAATCCGACACTGGTTGGCTATACACGGGACGATATTTCTCTCTGGTCGGAGGTGATGGCACGAACCCTGTGCTGTGCCGGTGCCGAACCGGATGATACCATCCAGATTGCTTATGGCTACGGCCTGTTCACTGGCGGTCTCGGCTTCCATTATGGTGCGTTGGAAATGGGCCTGACAATCATTCCTACCTCATCGGGCCAAACCAAGCGGCAACTCAAGATTATGCAGGACTTCAAGCCGCGTATTATATGCTGTACGCCCAGCTACTGCCTGTACATGGCCGAAGAAGCGAAAGAACTGGGGATCGATCCGAGAAAAGCCAGTTGGGATATTGGTATCTTCGGCGCCGAACCCTGGAGTGAAGCGATGCGGGGCGAAATCGAGGCGGTCTGGAATATGCTCGCGACCGATGTCTATGGGCTGAGCGAGATCATCGGCCCCGGCGTTTCGCAGGAATGCACCTATAAAGAGGGTCTCCATATTTATTCTGATGTATTCTATCCCGAAATTATTGATCCTGAAACCGGCCAGCCCGTTGCCGAGGGCGAAGATGGTGAGTTGGTCATTACGACGCTGACCAAGCAGGGCATTCCGCTGATCCGCTATCGCACGCGGGACATTGTGTCCATGACAACGGAACCGTGCAAGTGCGGCCGCACCAGCCCCCGCGTCAGCAAGATTAAGGGCCGCACTGATGATATGATTGTCGTTCGCGGGATCAATGTGTTCCCGTCGCAGATTGAGCATGTACTGCTCGGCATTGAGGGTACTCAGCCGCACTACCAGATCGTCATTGACCGGGCCGCACACGAACTCGATCAGGTCGAGATTATGGTGGAAGTGGGCGAGAAGATTTTCTCCGATGAGATCAAACAGATGAACGAGTTGAGTGCCAAGATCAAGAAAGAGATCGAAGCGGTTCTGTCTATCGGTGTAACAGTTCATCTGGTCGAGCCAAAAACGATCGAACGAAGTATGGGCAAATCCAAACGCGTGGTTGATAAACGAAGTTTATAGTGAAATCTGCGAAATCGGTGGTTTCTTATTTCTTTTTGAAAGGTGTTGATTATGAAGATCACACAAATCAGCGTATTTTTGGAAAATCGCAAGGGGCGATTGTCGGAAGTTTGTTCGATGCTGGGGGATGCGGGTATCAATATCCGTGCCTTGACGATTGCCGAAACGGAAACCTTTGGTGTATTGCGTATGGTTGTCGATAAGCCATCCGAGACGGTCGATCTTTTCCGTAAAAATGGAATTACCGCCAATCGAACCGATGTTGTTGCCGCCGAAGTCCCCGATAAACCCGGCGGACTGGCCGAAGTCCTCAAGACGCTTTCAGACAGCGATGTTAATGTCGAATACATGTACGGTTTTGTCGAAAAAAATTCCGAAAATGCTTTGCTTGTTTTTCGCTTTGATAATCCTGATCGTGCGGCCGAGATATTGCGGCAGAACGGCCTGAAAGTGATTGATGAAAAAGGGATTCAGGGACTCTAATTTATTGGAACCAATGATGGATATTACTTATTGGAATAAGGACATTGAAACGATGGATCGGTCGGCCATCGAAGCCCTTCAAGTCAAGCGGCTCCGGGAGTTGGTTGACCAATCGCTCAAGACGGAGTTCTATAAAAAACGACTATCCAGAGCCGGGATTACCTCGGCGGATGATATACAGTCACTGGATGATCTCCGGCGGCTGCCGTTCAATGTCAAAGATGACCTGCGTCAAAATTTCCCCACAGGACTGCTTGCGGTGGATATGCGTCAGGTTGTTCGTGTTCACTCCTCCAGCGGCACGACCGGTATCCCCACCGTAATTTATTTGACACAGCAGGATATGGACAACTGGACAAATCTGATCGCACGAAGCATCGTCGCGACCGGCTGCTGTCAGGATGATGTCTTTCAGAATATGATGACCTACGGCCTGTTTACCGGTGGACTGGGGCTGCATTACGGTGCCGAACGCGTGGGCATGACCGTGATTCCCGTTGGCGGCGGTAATACCCAGCGACAGGTGCAGATTATGAAAGACTTCAAAACCACCGTCCTGCATGTAACGCCCAGTTATCTATTGCATATTCATTCCAAATTGGAAAATTTTAACACAGAGCCAAACGATCTGTATCTGAAAAAAGCATTTTTAGGTGCCGAACCCTATTCGGAAAACACCTGTTTGAAACTCGAAGAACTGTATGGGATTGATGCCTACAATTCCTATGGTTTGAGCGAGATGAACGGCCCCGGCGTGGCGTTTGAGTGTGTCTATAAGCAGGATATGCATGTCTGGGAAGACGCCTACATACTGGAAATCATCGACCCCGAAACGGGTGAGTCGCTGCCGGACGGCGAAAAAGGCGAGGTCGTGCTGACCAATCTGGTGCGTTCGGCGATGCCGCTGTTTCGATACAGAACGCGGGATTTGGCGTTTGTTCATCCGGAACCGTGTCCGTGCGGGCGCACACATCGCCGACTGTCCCGTATTCTCGGCCGCACCGATGACATGCTGATTATTAACGGGGTCAATGTCTTTCCGTCGCAAATCGAGGAAGTGGTTATGGCGGTGCCGGAGGTGGGGACAAACTACCTGATCCACCTGAGCAAGCAGGGGACGCTGGATCGACTGACCGTTAAGGTTGAGATTTATGCCAAGATGTTTACCGGCAACATGAAAGAATTGGATGCATTGAAAAAGAAGATTACCGAAAAACTGCGGGCTTCGATCACGATCAATCCTCATGTGGAACTGCACGAACCCGGAGCGCTGCCGCACTCAGAAGGCAAGGCCAAGCGAGTATTCGACGAGCGGGAGCAACTGTAAAAAAACAATATTAGTGTGTATTCGTGTTCATTCGTGGTTCTTTTTTAATAGAGGGCAGAATATGGCAAAGCAATTAACGATTTTTATGGAAAACCGTCCCGGCAGGATGAAATCCATTTCGGATGTGCTACTGGAGAATAATCTGAATATCTGGGCGTTCACAATTCAGGATCGCGGCGAGTTTGGTCTGATGAAGCTGATTGTTGACAAACCGGAAAAAGCCCAATTGGCGTTGGCCGACTGCGGGTTTGCCTGTGTACTCAAGGATGTGCTGGCGGTAACGGCCGAAAAGGACCAGCCCGGCAATCTGGACAAGCTCACGACGGCACTGTTGGAAAAAGGGGTGAATGTCAAAGATGCTTACGGGTTCGTTTCCCCCAAGGACCGGCAGGGGATTTGTCTGATGGAGGTTGATAACCCGAATGATCTGGGCTTGGAAGAAACCATCGCCGCCCACGGTTTCACCCTCTTGACCGGCAAAGAACTCTATGAACTTTAGCAAACAAAATCGCGGCGGCGCAAGCCACTTGTGTTTGGCACAAAAGCCCGTAGGGCTTTAATAATGGTAGCCGCGGGTGTAGGGAGTGAAGCGACCAAAACCCGTGGTAATGATCGTAAGATTTTGAAACCCTGTAGAGGTTGAATAGATATTTTTTAGAAAGTGAAATAGAAAGTTTTAAATGGACATCCTTCCCGCGATAGACTTAATTGACGGTCAGTGCGTGCGTCTGATTCAGGGCCAGTACGACAAAAAGATAACCTATAAAGATGACCCCACCGCTCAGGCAAAAGAGTTTTATGATGCCGGGGCAAAGTGGCTGCATGTGGTCGATCTGGACGGGGCCAAGGATGGACGGCCCGTGAATGCCGAAGTCGTGGCGAAAATCGCGAAGGAAGTCCCGATGAAGGTCGAACTCGGCGGCGGCATCCGTGACGAAGCGGCGATTGTTACGATGCTGGATGCGGGTGTAACCCGGCTGATTTTGGGTTCCAGTGCCATCAAACAGTTTGACTGGTTTGGCGAAATGGCCCGGAAATATCCGAACAAACTTGTTTTAGGACTCGATGCACGAGGCGCGAACTTAGCGACCGAGGGCTGGCTGGATCAGGGTTCGCAAAGTATCCTCGATTTCGCCAAACAGGCCGCCGACTTGCCGCTGGCCGCGATCATCTATACAGACATCAGCAAAGACGGAATGCTGGCTGGCCCGAATATCGAACGGACAAAGCAGCTTGTCGAGGCGGTGAATCTTCCTATCGTAGCCGCCGGCGGCGTAACAACCGTCGAAGACATCAAAACCCTCAAAACCGCAGGCGTCGCCGGAGCCATCATCGGCCGCGCCCTCTACGAAGGAACCATCACGTTCGCCGAAGCCCTTGAAGCCGAACTGGGAACGCGGGCATCCCGCCCGCAATAGACTTTAGTAACCACAGAAATCACAGAAAGGCCCGGAAGATTTTTAGATGGAATAAATACAAAGGTGCTTTTTGGGTATGGGTTGGAAAGATAATAGCCATTTGTTCGATGGCATTGTTTGTCGGGATACTCATCTGTTATCTGTTCAAACCAGATACTTGTGCGGCATTGACTTTTTTTCCGGTTTGGGCATGGGGTTTTTTAGGTGCAGTTCTTTCTCTGGTCGGCTTATTATACAAAAAATGCATTCATATCACTTTGGTCATAAGCTGGCTTGTCTTTATTCTGATTTTTGCCGAAGAGCCGCAAAGTCTTTTCAGGGGTCTCTGTGCTTCGAGTTCAAAATGGGAAAGTATCCCTAAGAACAAAAGGATTACAGTTGTTTCGTTAAACTGTGCGGGTGGTAACATGGAAGCTGTTCGTGAAATAGTGCCTTATACCCCTGATATTGTGTTACTTCAGGAAGTACCCCCCAGAAAAGAAGATATTGAATCTTTTGCAGAGGCAGTATTTGAGGGCAATGTTGCTGTGGCATACGGACTTGATGCTGCGATTATTGTCAGAGGTGAGCTTGAAGAAACATCCCTTCCCAAACCCAAAAATATATTTATGACTCAAGCACGAGTTCGATTGGAGTCTGGTTATGAAACTGAAGTAATTTGTATCCGACTAAAGCCCCTTGTGATAGACACCAATATTTTATCTCGAAAGTGCTGGGTGAGTCATAAGAAAGATCGGAAATCGAGACGAAAACAAATTGGGCAAATAGTAGAGCAAATCAATTCCATTTCCGATGAAATACCGATCATTTTGGGAGGAGATTTTAATGTTACCGCTAAGGATGGTTGCCTGAGAGGACTGCAACCCTATCTGTCAGACACTTTCATTAAAGGTGGTGTTGGTTGGGGACATACGGCACTTAATTCCGTTCCTCTTTTCAGAGTTGACCAGATATGGACAAGTTCAGGTTTTAAATCGATATCTGTTTTTGCAAGGAAGACAGAACACTCTGACCATCGAATGGTTATATCTTATTTGGAAGTAGAATGAATTTGTATCCCATGCGTAAAGCCGAAAAATAAGTGAACCAAACACTGCAAAATCTGAATATAGCATATCGCCGCTCTGCAAGAGCCAAAAGAATGCGAATTAACATTCATCCAACGAAGGCGATTACTGTGACGGTTCCCGCCAATACTTCGCTTGAGCGGGCAAAAGAATTTGCGCGGTCCAAACAGGCGTGGATCCAAAAGCATCTGACGAAGATGCGGCAAATGGAAAGCTCGCAAAAAAAACAGCCGGAGCTATCTCGGGATGAACTCAACAAGGCGCAGGATGAATTGTTCAGCCGTTTGGAGCGATTTTCAGATCAATATGACCTGCCGTATGTCAAAGTGACTTTCCGGTGTCAAAGGACCAAATGGGGCAGTTGTTCATCAAAGGGCAACATCAGCTTAAACATCAACATTGCCTTTCTGCCAAAACATCTTCAGGATTATATCCTGCTGCACGAACTCTGTCATCTTCGGCATATGAATCACAGCAAAGACTTCTGGTCACAGTTGGACCAATACTGCGACGGCCGCGCCAAAGCATACGCCAAGGAACTGAAAGCGCGTCGAATGAAGATAAGGGCGTGAAATGTGGCCGAAGCCTCCTGCTTCGGATGGGCAGCAAGTTTCACAAAAGCGCGTCGGCGCAAGCCGACCGATGGAACAACGACAATCGCCATTGCCTCGGAAAACCCCGGCAATACAATTTAGGTATTTTCGTGGTAATTGGTAGCATTTTTCGAGAGTTGCGTGTCTTTTCGGCAAGCGTGAAAAATCTCACTTTTTTCAAAAAGGTTGATTTTGGCAATCTGACCGTTAATAGCGGGATGGTTGCGGCGGTGTGGCCGCGATTTGACTTTGTTCATTTCGCAGGTGTGGATAATGCTCATGAACAGATCGCCTACACGGGCCCCGTTTTGAGTCTTGTAGAAGTAAGCGTTCTTGCGATGCAGAATCGCTTTTTTGAGCGTTCGCTCGCAGATATTATTATCCAGCGGGGCGCCGGGTTCTCGAAGGAACAAAGTCAGTTTATCCCAGTGCCTGAGCATATAACCAATTGCCTCGCCAAGGCTGCTGTTGGGCTCGACTTTGTGCTGTTCGATCTGCTCGGTAAGCCACACTTTCAGTTTCGCCATCTTTGCTCCACTTTGGGCCTGGTGCCAGTGCAATCGCTGATCATCGGTCAGGCCCTGACGGGCGGCCTCGGCATCATTCTTATAGACATCCTTGAGGATGTTTAGGACATAAAGACATGCATCGGGGAAGTTGCCCACGATCTCAACAAAACGCCGCCGTCCGTGCGTCAGACAGTTGGCCACAATGGCCTCCAGTGCCTCGGGCATATTGCGGCTTAATGCATCGCACATCTGGATGGGCTTGCCCAATTCTGCGGCTCGATGTTTCAACAGGTCGGTCAGGTTTTCGCCGGCGTGTTGGCGTCCGGTGAAGAACAGCGCGATCCGATGGTCCTCCAGGATCGAGACGATCCCCGAGGTGAACACACCGGTCCGCTCCGGTTTGTCAACCGCTGCCTCATCCTTGTTGCAAAAAGCCAGTATCTTCATTGTG
>NBLM01000006.1 GCA_002084585.1 Planctomycetales bacterium 4572_13
GATTCTCCGTATCAAAGTTTTAAGTTTGAGGAATTGTCGGAGAAATGTCGAGCGGCGTAAATAATAATTTTAACTTTTTTGGTTCCGGCTTGTCCGGGTTAGGAAAACCCAAAAACCCCCAAAATATCAGCCCGAAAAACGCCTAAAAACCCCCCTAACGCCCCCGCCATCCCGCATACTCCCGCTCAATTCCGCTATTTCCCGCTCGATGTCCGTTTGTGCCATATAGCCCATTAGTCTACACCAGGACGGCTGTTCTGTTCTGGCGGTATCAACTCCACAATATGGCATTTTTCAGGTTGGGTAATTATCAAAATCGATACCGATATTTGCATTTGACAATATTGCGTGCGGTGAGGGTGTCGATTTTGTTGATTTCGCGTTCTTTGCCAGCCGATGGCTTGAGATTGATTGCGATACGGCAAATAATTGCAGCAATGCCGACTTGGATTTCTCAGCAGATATTGATTGGCCTGATTTACAAATCTTTGCAGAGAACTGGTTAAAAGAAAGCCCATAAAATTAACTTCCCAAAAATCCACATTAATCCGTGTCTGGCTATCTGACCGAACGATATGGATAATCAATATCAGTGTATTCTAAAAGCTCGTTGTTTTGTATATTCCAAAATACAATCCGTCACTTGCCTAAGCTCATCTGTCTGTGGCAACAAGTCGATGATTGCCTGCAAATACCCACGATCATGGATTTGTTTTAGCGACCAGTCAAAATAAATATCGTACACCCAGCCGAGCTGCATCAGTTTGGCATCGTTGATGGTTTTGATTTGTTCATAGTGAATCAGTTTCTGATTTCTCAAAGCATCAATGATTTCAGAATTGCACTCCGGCGAAGTGGAATACTCAATAACCTCTTGGCCAAAGTTTTCCGGATCGGTCATCATTTGATGAAAATACTTGATAAGCAAATCAAAAATATCAATCTTGTCCGCATCCCGAATCAGCTTTGCAAAGTGCATCGTCCGCTCGACCAGCGTTGGCAAATCCTTAGCACCATGAAACTCAATGGCCGTTTCGATAATCACCCGTTCATCATCCGGCAAATCCGCCAGCACATCATGTTCAGCTAAAACCTTCAGAGCCAGCAAGCAATGGTTTTCGCTGTCCTCATCTTTGTAAGTACGATAGACCTGGATCTGCGGAAACCGCCCCACATCATGCAGTAATGCAATGGTCTCGGCGATCAGTGTATCATTATTACCCATCTTCAACGCCGCAGTTAACTGCCGCATCTCGTTACAGACACGATGCGTATGACATTCCTTAAGCTGAACATGCCGGTTGATGAAATCATCGTCAGCAGTATAGAAACCGCGAACGAAATCCGTAAACCACTTTTTCAATGTTATAAGCTGAGCGTCCTGCATTGATTCCCTGTCATTAGGAACGATTATAAGGATAAATGAAAATGCCAACAGTTAATGATATCACGGTGCAAAAACCAACCGAACGGGAAATCACCCATTGCCAAACCTGGCCGATCTGGACCTGTGGGGTCAGCGAGTTTGAGTGGGAATACACCCAGACCGAGAAATGCCTGATTATCGAAGGCCGTGTTACCATCAGCGACAATCCCGACTCCGGGCAGACGGTTTCGTTCGGCCCCGGCGATTTCGTTGTTCTGCCGGACCGGCTCAAATGTTTCTGGAAAGTGACCGAACCAGTCAAAAAACACTATAATTTCCAGTAAATGATATACAAAAAACCGTAAATGCCTTAATGCCCCACTACAGATTGAAAGGCTTAAAATGTTTGTGCAAAAGAGGTTAAAGAAATTCGCGAGCGGCAAAAACTGTCTCGCGACGATGTTAATTTTCGCCTTGGCGGCGGCGTTCTGCGTCCCGCACTGCCTCGCCGAAAAACCGCAGACGCACGAAAAGTCGGTTGTGATGATCCTGGCGGTACATCAGGAATATGATTTCGCAACCCCGTGGAAAAAGGGATCGATGGGGCAGGGAACCGGCTCCGGCTTTGTCATTGAAGGCAACCGGATTTTGACCAATGCGCACAATGTTGCCAATCAGCGATATATCGAGGTCAAAAAGCAGAATCTCGCCAAACGCTATCCCGCGCAGGTTCAGTTTGTCGGCCACGACTGCGATCTGGCACTGATTACGGTAGTTGATCCCGTTTTTTTTTCAGACACTATTCCGCTTTCTTTCGGCCCCCTGCCGCAAGTCAATACAGCCGTACAAACATGCGGTTTTCCGATGGGCGGACGACAGGTTTCAATCACCAAAGGCATTGTATCTCGTTTAGAAAGAACAACTTACAGCCATAGTCAGTCGAGCCAGCACCTCGTTGTCCAGACCGACGCCGCCATCAACCCCGGCAACTCCGGCGGACCTGTCCTGCAGGACGGCAAAGTGGTCGGTGTTGCTTTCCAGGGCCTGACGACAGCAGACAACATCGGCTTTATGATACCAACAACAGTTATCAAGCATTTTTTGGCAGATGTCGAAGACGGCGATTATAATGGTTTTGGTAAGCTGGGAGTGGCGTTGTACCCTGGGTTGCACAGTCGGCATTATAAAGAATACCTGCGGATCCCCCCTGCTGAGGAGGGTGTGGTCGTTACCGATATTCCCCTGAATAGCCCCTCGTTTGGAAAGCTGAAAAAAGGGGATGTTCTGACGAAAATCGGCGATTTTAATATTGATAATGACGGTCAAATCCTTATTGACGACCTTTCGCTGGGGTTCAGTGAAGCCATGGATCGCAAACAGATTGGCGAAAAACTCCTACTGGCCTATTACAGAAACGGCGAAAAACAGCAGCTGGAACTTTCTGTTGTAGCGGACACCCCCGTCATTCCGTGGAATCTCCTTTATGATGTTAAGCCGGACTATCGTGTTTACGCGGGGCTGACATTTGTTCAGTTGAATCGAAACTTCCTCAGCAGATGGGGCCGAAAGTGGGTTACCGACATTCCGTTCGATCTGAGATACCTCTTTCTTGAACATACCCAGCTCAATAAAAACCCGCTTCGCGAAGAATATATTATTATTTCAGAGATTCTTCCCGATGAGGTCAATGCTTATCTGGGGCCTTATAAAAATCATGTCATAGAAAGCATTAACGGCATTGCTGTAAATAAGTTAGAAGATATTGACACCGCCCTCGAAACAAATGAAGATGGCTTCTGGATTTTCAAATTTATCGATAATGAGGCCCCGATGATTGTCGATGCCAACAAGGCCACACAGCGACGGGACTCTATCATGCAAAAATATCAAATTCCTGTGGAGAAGAAAAAAAATGAAAAGAAATTTTTGTTTTAGTGCAGGCCTTTTGCTTTGTTTGGCCGCTGCGACAAGCTGTTTTGCCGATACGGTGGATTTAACTGAGAAAATGAAACCGTCATTGGTCTATCTGGAAGTCTCGACGAGTTCTTATGACCTGTCCCAGCCATGGAAACAAACACCCATCGCAAAGAATGGCGGCTACGGTTGTGCGGTCGGACCGTATGAAATCCTGACAACAGCCGAAGTGGTAGCAGACGCAACTCTTATTCAGGTAATGCGTTATGGAAAAAATGCTCGCCTTGGCGCAACCGTTAAAGCCGTCGATTATGAGTGCAATCTTTGCCTGTTAACTCTCGACAAAGACGCGGCGGATACACCCCTAATCCCCCTGTCGTTCGAAAAATTGTATCCGAAAGGAAAGCAGCTAACGACTTACTGGCTGTCTTCGGGCAACCACCTGACAACGGCTCGTTCAACGCTGGACCGGGCACAGATGAAACGCTCGTTTGTTTCATTTGTCAATAATCTGACTTTTTTCGTGACGAATGTCTCCCGCCCTTTCGGCGATGGCCAGATATGTTGCTATGGAGAAAATGTCATCGGTATTGCCGGATGGGGAACGGATTCAGAGAGTGGAATTATTCCGTCTGAAACAATTAGTCGATTCTTAACTTATTGTAATAAAAAGAGTTATGTTGGCTTTGCAACGGCTGGCTTCGTGGCTTCCACCCTGTTGGACCCTGCCAGAAGAAAGTATCTCAATATCCCGGACAATATTGAATACGGCATTTATGTCAGCGATGTTTTCACCATTGGAACCGGAAGCAGCGAACTAAAAACCGGCGATGTTATCCTGTCAATCAAAGGGCAGAAGCTAAACGCCTACGGCCGCTATGAGCATCCGGAATACAAACGCATTTCCTTTCACCATATACTCTCACAGACTCCCAACGGAGATATAATCCCGTTTGAAATCGTTCGAGACGGCAAGATTACAACGCTTGACATCACAGCCAGAAGCATTAAGTCCGATAACATGCTTGTTCCGTATTATACATACGGGAAACAGCCCGAATTCATGGTTGTCGGCGGATACATCTTCCAAAAGCTGAACCGTGACTACCTGACAATGTGGGGCAGCAATTCAGGCGATAAAGCCCCCCCGCACTTTTATCATTACAAAAGAGACTTTGCCTTTAAGCCGTCTAAGGAGCGAAGGGACATTGTTATCCTGAGCTTCGTCTTCCCCGCTGAGATCAACCTCGGTTACCAGAAAATATCGCAACTGGTTGTCGATTCGGTAAATGACACAAAGGTTACATCGATGAAAAACTTCGTCAATCTTGTAAATGAAACCGAAAACGAGTCCATTAAAATCACCTTCGAGATGGACTCCCCCACGCTTATCATCCCAAAATACGAGCTGGCTCTGGCAAATATGCAGATTGCCAAGTCATATGGGGTAACGAAAATGGTGCATCTCGATGAATAACAGCACAGATTAGATTGATTCAAAACAGGGGTGTTTCACATGAAACACCCCTGTTTTTTCCTCCACCCCACCGCCATATCCATAAAAATGTTTCATGTGAAACAGTATTTTTGAATTAGTTCTGGTTTTTTGTAATTATTTTTGTATAAGTGACTCGATAAGAGAAAGGAATCTATTTAACTTATTTGTATGGAGGCAAAAATGTCGGAAACAAAAAAAATCAAAAAACCCCATCTCGGACGCGGCTTGGAAGCGTTGCTTGGCCCCATGACAAAACAAACCCCCAACCTGGATAACTCCGAAACTGCATCCAAGTTTCCGACAGACCCAAAGCTTCAGCTTTTCCAAAGCGAACTTCCGATCGATCAGATTGAAGCCAACCCATACCAGCCAAGAACAGTCTGGGATGAGCAGCAGCTTGATACTCTGATGCAATCCATTAAGGAAAACGGGATTATCCAGCCAATCATCGTGCGTAAGAATACGGATGGCTATGAGATCATAGCAGGGGAACGGCGTTATCGAGCGGCCTGTATGGCAGGGCTGGAGAAAGTGCCGGTTCTGGAGCGAAAGGCAACTGACGATGAGATGCTCGAATTGGCATTGGTTGAGAACATCCACCGTACAGACCTGAATCCAATTGAACGGGCCAAGGCCTATCAGCGATTCATTGACACCTTTAATTTGAGCCAGACGGAGGCCGCGAAACGGCTCGGTGAAGATCGAACAGTTGTAGCTAACCACTTGAGGATACTTAACTTACCGACAGACATTAAGAATATGTTATCGGACCAAAGACTCAGTATGGGACATGCAAGGGCGATCCTTGCTTTGCCAAACGATGATCTCAGAAGGAAGCTGGCCAATCGTGCGATGGCAGGGCGGTTGAGTGTGCGGGAGGTCGAACGGCTGGTCAGAAAGCACCTCGAGGGCAAGTCAGAAAAGGTTGTTCATATCAAGGAAAAGGAGGCCCATATTGTTGACTTAGAGCGCCGTTTGCAAACACTGCTCGGCACCAAGGTCAACATCAAGCCCAATAAACGCAGCAATCGCGGCCGAATCATTATTGATTACCACTCAATCGATGAATTTGACCGGCTAACAGAGCAAATAGGGCTTACAGTAGAGGAGTAATCGATCGTTGCCGGGAAGTGTTGGCGCAGACCGTATTTTCTGTTAAGATTCCCCGCTCCACATTGTTGCTCGTAAATGGTTGAGATTAAATTGATGCATAAAAGCCCTTTTAATGTTGTTCATCAGAAATTAGATGCCAACTTCGGCATCTTTGACGGATGGTCTCTGCCGGCAGATTTCGGTGATACGGGGGCTGAATCAAAAGCTCTGTCGGAGAGCTGTGCGGTGGTCGATCTGTGCAGTTTTGGACGGATCCAGATTAGCGGCAAAGCCGCCAAAGAAACAATTAACACGCTTTTCAGTGCTGAAAACGGCAAAATAAGACCAGATAGCTGGGCCTGGGCAAAGCCGATTGACTACAACGGCAAAACTTTATGCCGCATTTTCAGATTAAATGGCGGCTACACGCTGCTGACACAACCCAGCCAAACGGACTCGCTCTGCCAGTGGGTTCAGTCCGCCGCCGAAGAGGGCGTTTCGGTAACAAATGTTACAAATAAGACAGCGATGCTCGGCTTGTACGGACCAAAGGCCTTTGATTCGATGCGAGGGGTGCTGCCCTTTGATATTGACCACCTGGACACTGGGGATGTTGAGAAAATATCGTTTATGATGTTGAGTTTCACATTGTTGCGAGGAAGCTGGCTGGACACCGAGGGGCTGGAACTAATCTGCCCGGCCGCAGCCGGGCCGTTAGCTGCTGGCGCCGTCGCTAAGTATCGCCATAAACACAATATAACGCCCGCCGGGATGGATTCACTCCGCAGGGCAATACAACAGCACCACGAATAACAAAAATGCCCGCCCCTTTGTATGCTCTAAAAATCCTTGCGCCGGTTTTTTAGAGCATTAAAGTTTCAAGCCGGCCGGCTATTTTGTCCGATAATCATAGACAGATGACGACATAAATTGAAAGGGCATATCATGAATGAGCGTATTAATGAAGTAGAAGTGGTTGAGCAGGATTTGCTTATGACGGTTGACGATTTTTCCAGACAAGAGGGCGTTACACCTCGGACAGTGTACCGTTGGATCGAACTTGGACGGCTTGACACCGTTGAGCGTCTCGGAAAGAAGTATGTCAACGCCTCTATACCCCTAAAAACGGCCGTCAGTGACATTGACAAAAATGGACATGACATGAAGTCGTCGAGTGTCGGGGCACTGCAAAGCGTCAATGTCTTCGAAGAATACCTAAAAACGCTTCGTGAAAACAGCAGACGACATGAAAAGTCATGTCGTCGTTGGCAGATGTCTTGTTTTGCGAGCGTCTTCTTGTTTTTTGTCGCTTTATTAGCCGGCACCGCCATCAGCTTGTTCTATCATTATGGATATGAGAACCTGTCCGACAAACTGGAAACATCGTCAACAGAACTGGACGAAGTCGAATCCGGCAGGACGGATGCATTGGCCAGGATCGACATGCTCAACAATCGGATGGGAGCAAAATTAAAACCGTACAAAGACGAAAATATCCGGCTCCAGAAGCGTCTTGACGAGTTAGTTGCCAGAAATGATGATCTCCGTGATCGGCTCGATGAAACATTCGACCGAAACGCTGTCCTGCTTCAATGGTTCTCAGAGCAAACCATGATTGATGAAGTCGCCTCGGCTGAGCCATTGGAAACCCCGAACGACACAAAACCTTAAGCTGCACCAGGTTCGTTATAGAGGGGCGGTCCATGACCGCTAACCTGCTCTCACCCGTTCATCAGGGCATCGGAAATCCGCTTTTTTGTCAGCGCCAGGACCCCATCAAGGCAAATTTGAGGGGTCTGACCTTTCTTAATTCTTAATTTTCATGGAAACGCGAGGCAGTTTGTGTTATATGTCGCTTTTGGCCGTTGTTTTTTCATAGCTTGAACTTTCTTCTATTGTGTATATTAGGTAAAAATTTATGTTTGCGATTATCAGCGATATTCATTCGAATTTAGAGGCCCTGACGACGGTCTTGGATGATATTGAAAAAAGAGGCATCAAAATGATCTATTGCCTCGGCGATGTGGTGGGCTATGCGGCCAATCCGAAGGAGTGCCTGGATTTGGTAATTGAGAAGACCGAAAACTGCATTCTTGGCAACCATGATTATGCGGCGATGTATGAGCCGACCAATTTTAACTCCGGTGCCGAAGCGGCGGCCTACTGGACCCGTAAAGTGCTGGAAGAGGAGCCGGACCGGAAAAAAAGTGACCAGCGGTGGCGCTATTTGGGCAACCAAAAGATGCGGTGGACCATGGAAACCCGAATGGCCGGTATAGATGCGACGCTGGATTTCGTACATGCTTCGCCGCGGCGGCCCATCAATGAATATATCTTTCCTGATGATGTTTATACGACCAGCGGCAAGATGACCGCGCTGTTCGAGCGGGTCAAGCATATCTGCTTTATCGGACATACGCATTTGCCGGGCGTTTTTCTCGAAGACCCGGATTTTTATTCGCCGGATGAGCTGGACGGAGCGTATCCCATCATACCGGACGAAAAGGCCATTATTAATGTTGGATCGGTCGGCCAGCCGCGCGACCGGGACAACCGCAGCAGCTATGTGTATATCGAAGACAATAATGTAAACTTTGTCCGTCTCGAATATGATTTCAAAGCCGCCGCGGCAAAGATTTATGAGATTCCAGAACTAGACGACTTCGAAGGCAACCGTCTCGCTGACGGAAGATAGCGGCCCGGGGCTTAAAGCACGCCATAAGACAAAACGCCCTGAAAGGGCAGAATAAGCTTTAATGTAAAGGCATAAACTCGATGAAAATAAAAACAGCAGGGATTGTGGTTTTATCCGTTTTCTTTTTATTATGTGGCGGACTGATTATCCATTCGGTTGTGAGCCATCCGCAACAAGCTAAGCGGCTGCTTTCCAAAGTGGTTCCACTGGCCGCCGAACTCGACGAAACCGAAGCTATCTCCGAAGTGTCCGTGGAAGCACCCGCGGAACCGGTTGCGGAAATCATTACAGCCGCTCCAGTGATTTACCCACAACTTTCGGCAACCAATACCAACGAACAAATTATTACGCTCGGTGCGACCTATGACGAAATTGAACGATTTGACGACCGGGACAAATACAAATTTCAAGTCGAATTAACCAGCAAAGGCGCCGCGGTTAAAACGCTGATGCTCAGTGAGTTTGAGGATCGCAACACCCAAGACCCTGCGCCGCTTGCATTGCTGATGCCGCTGGGTTCTGCTCAAAACATTTACTCGCTGGCCAACACCGCCTTAAAGGTAGCACCGGCCGCAGCGGCACAATTCGACAGCAGAGCGTTTCCGCTGAACAAGCTCAACTGGAAACTTATCGAAACTGACACCCCGGATGAAGTTCGTTTTGAAGCGGAATTATTTGATGCTGCACCTGCAATCAAGACAGATAAACCGGGAATGGTCGCCGTTCCAATAATGCTTAAGATCGTCAAGACCTATCGCGTCGAAACCGACAGTTATGATCTGTCGTGTGATATCGCTGTCGAAAATCTTTCCACCGAACCGATCAAAGTGTTGATGCAAATCCAGGGCCCCGGCGGAATGGCACGCGAGGGTGTGCGGCAGGATGCACGCAAGATCAAGGCGGCGTACCACTCCGGCGAAACCGGTGTTGCTGTTGAAGCCCTCGATGTGGCCGCAATGCAAAAAAAGATTCGTAAAAATGATACGGATGCGTTCAAAGTTAAAGACAAAAATGACGAAGATGCTTTGGTTTGGTCAGCCCTGACAAACAAATACTTCGCGGCTATCGTACGGCCCATACAAACCGAGTCCCAAAACGGTCCGTGGCTGAGATTTACAAAGGCACAATACTATCCAGCCCCTACTCTAAACGATGACGACAAAGATCTGCAAAACGGTTCTTTCAGCATGACCTCTCAGCCGATCATACTGGCTGCGGCAGGACAGGACAATGCACAGCAGTCGTTTTCATTACAGATGTATGTCGGCCCCAAGGACAAAAAAGTATTCAAAAAGAACGCTGTCTATCATTCGCTGCAATACTTCAAGACCATCGATTTTCGCGGCTGCTGTTGCCCGCAGTCAGTCATCGCACCGATGGCGTTCGGCATTATGTGGCTGATGAATACGATGTTTACGCTGATGGGACCGCTGGGCAACTATGGCGTGGTCATTATGGTACTGGTCGCTTTGGTGCGGCTGGCGATGCACCCGGTTACCAAGAAGAGCCAGGTCTCAATGATGAAGATGCAGAAGCTGGCTCCGAAGATGAAAGAGATTCAGGCCAAGTACGCGGGCAACAAGCAGGAAATGAATAAGCAGGTGATGGCGATGTATCGGGATCACGGTGCTTCACCGATTTCAGGGATGCTGCCGATGATGCTGCAGATGCCCATCTGGATCGCCCTGTGGACAGCGGTCTATACGAGCATCGATCTTCGCGGGGCTGGCTTTTTGCCGATTTGGATTACAGATTTATCGATGCCGGATCAGTTGTTCGCCATTCCCTATGCGGCCAAGATACAAACGCTACCGTATATTGGAAAAATCTTTCCGGCCTACTTCAATCTATTGCCGCTCCTGATGGGCGTGGTGATGTTCCTCCAGCAAAAGATGATGCCGTCGGCGCAGGCCTCGGCCCAGACCAATCCGCAGATGGCTCAGCAGCAAAAGATGATGATGATCATGATGCCGCTGCTGTTCCCAATCATGCTCTACAGCGGCCCGTCCGGCGTAAACCTCTATATTATGTCCAGCATCAGCGCCGGTGTGATCGAACAAAAAATCATCCGCAACCACCTCAAGGACAAAGAAGAGCAGGACTCCATCGGCAAAGTTCCTGTAACATCCAAAACCGGCGGCAAACTAAAAAAGAAAAAACCAAAACCGTTTTACAAGGGTTAGTAAATAATTAGGGCACAGAGTTTTTATTTGAAAACCACTGAAGGCACGGAATGACACTGGATTAATTTTTCTGTGTACTTCCGTGCTTTCCGTGGTTCTTTTTTTCTCTGAGTTCTCTGTGGCTTATTTTTTATTCAATCGGCAAATATATGCTGAATATCGACGACACAATCGCGGCGGTGAGTACGGCGACTGTTCCGGCAGGAACGGCGGGGCGGAGCATTATTCGTATTTGCGGCCCGGATGTGTTTGATGTGCTGAAAAAAACTGTTACAACTTCCGAATCAATTCAAAGGAATCATATTACTTCCTGCGTGGTTCATGTTGACACTGATCTCGATATAGACGGATGGCTCTATGCCTTTTTCCAGCCACACTCTTATACGGGGCAGGATTTGGCGGAACTGCATCTGGATGCGTGCGGTGCGGTTATTGAAACCATCCTCGAAAAACTCTATCAATCTGTGCGCCCTGCATCACCGGGTGAATTCACCCAGCGGGCGTTCCTCAACGGCAAGATGGATCTCACGCAGGCTGAGGCCGTTGCCGAGATTGTATCGGCGGCCAATACCACGCAGCTTGCCGCCGCTGAACGCCTGCTGCATGGGCGATTTTCAGATACAATTGCCCTGCTGCGAAGCCGCATTATCGACCTACTGGGCCATCTCGAAGCGGGGCTGGACTTTTCCGAAGAAGACATCGTGTTCATCTCAACTGCCGATGCCCTCAAAGAAGTCGATTCGATCCGGCAGCAACTGGCCGATCTGCTCGACGGCAGTATCCGTTGCGAGCGCATCATCGATATGGACTCAGTCGGTCTGGCCGGTGTGCCGAACGCAGGCAAGAGTCGCCTGCTCAATGCCTTGCTCGGTCATTCGCGAAGTATCGTTTCGGGTATCGAAGCCACCACGCGCGATGTCCTGACGGGTCTGCTGCAACTGGAACAGACCGACTGCGTCCTGTTTGACTGTGCCGGACTGCTGGATGAAAGCCGGCAGAATACCCGAATCAATCAGTTATCACACGAAGCATCACTGGCCGCACTGAACACCGCAGCGATTGTGCTGTTCTGCATCGATGCGGGAAAGCAGGATTGCAAAGCAGAAAGACAAATGCGTCAGCAGATCACCGCCGAGACGGTCCTCTTCGTAATGACTCAAATCGACACGGTACCACCCGAACAGATGGCCCGGCAACAGGCCCACTTGCAATCGTTATTCAATGCAGAGTTTCTCCCGACCAGCGCCGCGACAGAGGAGGGTCTGGAACCGTTAAAAAAACGGATACAGGCAGAACTGCTGCGACTTCGCTCGGCGGATGCCGAATATGAAAGCCGCCATATGATTAACCAGCGGCACGAACAAAAACTCGCTGAAGCGATCAAACTGCTGGACGAGGCGGGCAAAGAAATCAAAGCCGAATCAACAGAGATCGCGGCGATGCTGTTGCGACAGGGGTATGAACGGCTGGGCGGACTGGAAACCGAAGACATCAGCGAAACGATTCTCGATGATATTTTTTCACGGTTTTGTATTGGAAAATAAGCTTTTGAATAATTCTTGAAATTTGATGAAAACAACAAGCTAAAGCTTGAACTCTTGCATTAGTCCAAGTGGACGACACCTTGTTTTCGGTCGGCTTCTAATGAGGCCTTTTTGAGGATGTCGTAGAGTTGTTTGGGGTTGGCGACCTTTTCGAGTTCGAAGAGCGGGTCGGTGTCGTCTTTGGTTACAAGCGTTACCGAGCCGATGCCGGTGAGGCAGTCCAGCAGCGAACGGTGCAACTTCAGGTCCACCACGCGGAACATATCGAGATTATCGATCTTGCGGCTGAAGATCCCCCGACCGTACTCGATGCGGTCCGGGCTGACTTCATAATAAATGCTCTTGAGTTGAGCCGCCCGCAGAATCACCATCAACAGCGTCAATATCCCCAGTGCCATCCCGACATAGCCGGTATAGCGGTCGATCCGCTGGATGAAATTCTCGTCTAAAACCTTTGGAGTCAGCCCCTGGACAAGATCGCCAATCGGATAGGACAACAAAAACACCGCGACAACCATAAACATCGCCGCTGTTAAAAAAAATCCAAGCAACCCCCACAGCGATGGGCTGACAGAACACAAGCCGAAATCGTCGGCATTTTCCTCTGGATCCGGCTCTGCGGCGTTTCGGCCAAAGCCCCGGCGGGCGTGATGCGAGACAGGCAGGCCGTCGTCATCTTCGAGAAACTCCCGGCAATAGCGGCATTTGAGTGCTTCGGCGTGAATGACTTCGCCGCAAAATGGGCACTTTTTTGTCGATTCGTGTGGCATATCGGACAAGAGTAGGGCAAAATGGGGTTTTTCGCAAGAAAATTTACTCCCCGATTGAGGGTTCCAAAAACCGGGGTTTGCGGTTATACTATGCCGATTGTGTATGGCTAAAATCAAAAATAGGAAATCAAAAATAATATGTCGTTACCCGTTGTCGCTATCATAGGTCGCCCGAATGTGGGCAAAAGCAGTTTATTGAATTCGCTCTCAGGTCAGATGATTAGCATTGTCGATCCGACCGCCGGGGTGACGCGCGATCGCGTTTCGACGATTATCAACCGGGACGACCGGTATTTTGAACTGGTTGATACCGGCGGCTACGGCATTGTTGACAGCGACGCACTGGAAGAACATGTCGAGAATCAGATATTTCAGGCCATCGGCACCGCCGATGTGGTCGTCTTTATGGTCGATATTCGCGAGGGCGTGATGTCGCTGGATACCCGCATCGCCCAGCTTATTCGCAAGTACGATCTCAACATCATCCTCGT
Source organism: Planctomycetales bacterium 4572_13 (assembly GCA_002084585.1). Lineage (GTDB taxonomy): Bacteria > Planctomycetota > Phycisphaerae > Sedimentisphaerales > Anaerohalosphaeraceae > 4572-13. The sequence continues at coordinate 13,554 of NBLM01000006.1, forward strand.
CGCCAACAAGGCCGACAGCCCCAAGCAGATTCCCCATGCCGGCGAATTTGTGAAGCTCGGTTTTGGCGAGGCCATCTGTATCTCAGCGAAGAGTTTGGTCAATCGTGCCGAACTCATGGATCGTATTTGCGACGAACTGGACCATCTGCCCAAGGAAAAACCGGCCAGTGCGGTGATGAAGGTCGCCATCGTCGGCAAACGCAACGCCGGCAAGAGTTCCTTTATCAATTCCGTCGTCGGCTCCGACCGGGTTATCGTCAGTGAAGTCCCCGGCACGACGCGCGATGCGGTGGATGTGCGATTTGAAAAGGACGGCCAACAGTTCGTTATCATCGACACCGCCGGCGTGCGCAAGGTGGCAAAGATGAAGGACGACATCGAATACTACGGCTACACCCGCGCGACCCGCAGCATCCGCCGGGCCGATGTGGTGCTGTTTATGATGGACGCGACGACGAAGATTTCGCAGGTCGATAAAAAGCTGTGCCATCTGATTCGGGAGGAATTTAAGCCATGTGTGATCGTGGTCAATAAGTGGGACTTGGCGAAGAATTTCGCTGATACGCAGGACTATGCCGATTACCTCGACAAAGTGCTGGTTGGCATTCGTTACGCACCCATCGCGTTTACCACCGCGACCGAAGCGAAAAACACCCAGAGTGTCCTCGACTTGTCGGCGGAACTCTTTAAGCAGGCCAATACGAAAATTACGACTGGCAAGCTGAACAAGGCCATCGAGATTATCGCTGAAGAAAAGGCCGGCGGCGGCCGCAAGAAGGGCGGGTTCCCGAAGATTTATTACGCCACGCAAGTCGCCACCAACCCGGTGTGTATCCTGATGTTCGTCAACAACCCCAAGCTATTCGATAACACCTACCAACGCTTCGCCGTCACCCGCCTCAGCGAACTGCTCGGCATCGAAGAAATCCCGATACGACTGATGCTGCGAAGACGCAGCTAGTGGGAACGCGGGCATCTCGCCCGCAACAGAAAATAATGCGAAGTATTGCCAAAAAAAATGACTGGAATACAAAACCAATGCCCAAGACTCATAGGGTTGTCTCAGTTAATATGAGTTTTTCAGCAGAGGAATATAGGGGGCTCTCAAAAGGGATTGTGCCATGTCATATGGAGGATAAATGGTTCATCTATTTTGAAAACAATAATCTACATTGTCATCGTAGCTGGACAGGTTATTGCATATTCATCGGAAAGTTCAAGCGAATAAAAGGTGAATATGTTCTCTATGAAGTTTTAGTCAATGACAGTAAGCAATATGAGCCTCAAAGCGATTTCCATGAATTAAAGCTATTTTTCACTTTAATCGAAAGCATTGATGACTATCTGTCATCTAACATTTTAAGAACCGTTGTTGCAAATGATCCATCTGGAATATTAAAAGATGACTTTGAAGATTATTATAGGGAGTTGTCTAATGAGTTGAAATGTCATTACAGTGATTTACTCGTTGGGGATAAACTCAGACTGAATAGTAGCGACATCACAAAAGCGATTATTCAACGGCTTAAAACCTACTATGAAACCCAGGATGAGATTATTGATTTTTTGGGCAAAAGAAGTGTTTCGCCCGCATCTGATTTCTTTGTTGAAACCGTCCTTTTTTATCTAAAGTTGTTAATTGAACAACGCAACAAAAAATTGACCGTCAAATCTGAAGTGAGATTTTCTACAATATCTGGTTACATGAAACCAGATATTTCTATCTGGAAAGAGGACGATGTCATAGCAATCATTGAATGCAAAACAAACCTTGGATTTCGAAGAAAGGAATGGGAGACCGATTTTAAATCAAGGACAAAGGAACTAAAAACAGCATCTCCAAAAGCAATGGCTTTTTTACTTGTCTTGTCTTCAAAAAACTGGTCTGGTTTTGATAAAGAAGACGATAAGGTTGGTAAGCAGTATTTTGCCCTATCAAATACAAGTCTTAGGAAAATCAAAGATATCCCATTGGATAATGTTGTTGAAAATAGGATTGAAAAGTTATTCGGGCAGATATTAAAACTTGCTTAACTAAACAACGAAAATTAGGTAAAACTGCCCCCATTCCAAGGAGTACACGATGGATGCGTTGCTTTTGATGGTTGTTTGTTTTGGTGGGTACATTCTGGCCTATCATACTTATGGGCGGTTTTTGGCGAGGAGGATTTTTAAGCTGCGTGGTGATGCGCCGGTTCCCAGTCATGAGCGGAATGATGGGGTTGATTTTGTGCCAACGCGCAAGGGGATTATTTTTGGGCATCATTTTACCTCTATTGCCGGGACGGGTCCGATTGTCGGCCCGGCTATTGGGATTATCTGGGGGTGGCTGCCAGCGTTGTTGTGGGTGTTTTTCGGTAGTATCTTTATGGGGGCCGTTCACGACTTTGGTTCGCTGGTCGTTTCATTGCGAAATGACGGCAAGAGCATTTCCGAAATTGCCGCCCGTTATATCAACAAACGAGTACGACTGATCTTTTTTATCATCGTCTTTCTTGCACTGCTAATCATCATCGCCATTTTCGGCATCGTTATCGCCACGGTTTTTAAACTGTATCCCGAATCGGTCACCGCCGTCTGGCTGGAAATCCCTATCGCGATTATCCTGGGCTGGGCTATTTACAAGAAAAGTGCCAACATCAAGCTGGCTACGATAGTAGCTGTCGCCGCGATGTATGTCGGCGTTGTTCTGGGTGCATGGTTGGAGCATGTCCATCCCGGTCTGACCAGTTTTCCGGCGGACTTCGCCATCCCGCCAACGGGCATGTGGACGATTATCCTGCTGATCTACGCGTGGGTCGCCTCGACGCTTCCGGTAACGACGCTGCTGCAGCCGCGAGACTACATCAACGCCTGGCAATTGGCGATTATGATGGCTTTGCTGGCCGCCGGGGTGGTCGCCTCGGCCTTGTTTGGTGGCGGCGATTTTAAGATCGTCGCCCCGGCAATCAATCAAGTGGGACCGGATATCCCGCCGATGATGCCGATGATGTTTGTAACAATCGCCTGCGGAGCCATCAGTGGATTTCATTCGTTGGTTGCCGGCGGTACCAGTTCCAAGCAACTCACCGCCGAACCGGATGCACAATTTGTCGGCTACGGCTCGATGCTCACCGAAGGGGCATTGGCGGTATTGGTTATCCTGTGCATCTGTGCCGGACTGGGCATGGGCCATGAGGGCCAAACCGGCTCGGCAGCGTGGCAGGGCTTTTATAACTCGTGGATGGGAGGTAAAGGTCTGGGCGACAAACTCCAGCCGGTTGTGATAGGGGCGTCGAATATGATGGGGTCGCTTGGCATTCCGCAAACGCTGGGCTTTGCGATTATGGGCGTTTTTATTGCATCGTTCGCCGGAACCACGCTTGATACCGCCGTACGGATTCAGCGATATGTCGTGGGTGAATTGGCCGAGGATTTGAAACTCCCCAAGCTGTCCAACCGGTGGACGGCCACAACCATCGCTGTGATAACCGCCGCCGCACTGGCATTCGTCAATACACGGGACGGCAAGATCACATTCGGCGCCAACGCACTGGGGGCGTTAAAATTGTGGCCGCTGTTCGGCACGGTCAATCAGCTTCTGGCGGCACTGGCGCTGTTGGTGATAACGATGTACCTGAAGAAGCAAGGCGGCTTGAAATATCTGGTTGCCGGTATCCCGTGCATTATCATGCTGATCGTTACCGGCGGGGCGATGGTGCTGAACGAACGGACATTTTACGAAGAGAAAAATGTTCTGCTGATCGTCATCGGCGGGGCGGTTTTTCTGCTGGCGGTCTGGATGACAGCGGAAACGCTGATCCTGTTTTGTCGAAACAAGACTACGGCGTCAAAACCGGATTGAGCGGTTCGATTTTAATGTTGGCCGACCTTGGAAGTTTTGTTTCGTCCAATTCGATCTGGCCGCTTTTGACATGCTCCAGCGGAAAATTGTATAGAACCGTTTTCGGCGGGATTTCCGACAAATCTACAACATCGCCGTCTTTGATGACAATGTAAAGCGGATAGGCCACACTCTCGTATGCCCGAAAGGCCTCATCAGTCGCATAGATTGTCGTTGTCTTACGCAATTCCTCATCATTCAAAATAGTAACTTTATAGGCATTTTGAATTTCCGGACTCATAAAAATGCCGATCGGTTTCGTCGTCTGAAATGCACGCGGCTGCAGCAACAGTTTGCTTTGCAGGATTACTTCCACCGGCTCCGTAGATTTCCGTATAACGCCGGCAACGCCCAGATCCACATAGGGTATCACTAAAACCGGCTGTTGTTTTCGCGCGGTTTCAATCTGCTGCTGTGTCAACGAAACGGTCGCCGATGCGTTGTATCCTTTTCTTACATAGATATTCGCAAAGGCCGGGGTAATGACGGCGGTTTTCTTCAACAAACCGTTTTCATCCAGACACTGGATGGGAAGTTTTTTTTCCTCCAGCAGCTCGATTTTCACATCAACCTGTTTCGGCGTACAGGATTTCAGCGTCAATGCCAATTCCTGAATCTTGCTTCTTTTCTGTAAATACTCCAGGATATCCAGCATGTAAACGCCCTCCGCATGCCCCTCTTTGGTCGGATCATAGTAAAAGTCCAAAGGCAACTGATGGCGATTCTGCAACTCAGATAATTTTGAAGGGGCCCCTTTAAGAGCGATTGGCGCAAGCGGTATCTTTGTTTGTGGACGACTTCCCGACAATGAAAATGTGACCAGCAGACTCGGGTCCGCTGAGTCCGCGACTTGCAGCGTTCCGGTGATCTCGTCCGGCATTTCCTGCGACATATAGGCCCATATCCAGACCAGCAGGGTCAAAGACACAACGACCAATAGTTTCTTTAGTGTATCGCTCATTGTTTGTTTATGATTCTGTGCTTTCTTCTTTGTTTTCGGTTCGTGTGAGTTTGCCCAGTTTTTCAAGAACCGGCGTCGCTTCCACGAGGGCTGTTGTCAGATGCCGGCGAAGCTGGGCCTCAGAGATGTTGCGGACCAGGGTTCCATCGCTGGCCACCGAGACAATGCCCGTTTCTTCGCTGACAACGATGACCACCGCATCCGAACTGGCTGTTACGCCAACCGCCGCCCGATGCCTTGAACCCAGTCGGCCAAACCGGCTGCCGGCCTCAGCCAGCGGCAGCTGAACCCGTGCGGCCACAATGCGGTCGGCCTGAATGACTATCGCCATATCGTGCAGCACCGTGCCACCGTGAAAGATCGTCCGGATCAATTCACTGGTTACTTTAGCGTCAACCCGAACGCCGGTTTCAATAAACTCGCCCAGCGCCACCTGCTGGGGGATCACGATAATAGCGCCGACGCGCTCAGTCGCCATCTGGGAGACGGCGGTGATGATTTCCTCGACCGAGCGGGAAAGCTGCTGCGGGGAACTTGTAAAAAAACGGGCCTGCCCAATGCGAATCAGGCCGCGACGAATCTCCGGCTGAAACGCAACCACGGCAATGACCAGAATCGCGATCAAAAAACCATTATACAGGTAGTCGATACGCGACATATCGAAAGTTTTCACCACCAGGTTCAGTACAAGAGAACCGGCAACGAGAACAAAGATCATCCCGCGAAATAGTCGTTCGCCGCGAGTGCCTTCGAGAAAGGTGATAATCGCATAGACAAAAAGGCCGATCAATAAAAGCTCGGCAACGACAATGAGTCGCTCATAGAGACTGATATTTAGAATATACTCGAGGATTGCGCTCAAGAGTTAGCTTTCTTATCCTTAAGACCTGAAAGTATATACACCTAACGCCGCTGGGGACAATCCTTTCGGCGCAAGGCAAAAAGAGTCTTTTGTTACCGCACTGTCAACCGGTGCATACGCCCGGGACGGTCAAACAGAAAAAAAGCGTCGATATCGTCCTGCAACTGCCACCAGTCAACCTGAATGGCTTCAACATGTCGTTGGTTCACCTGCTCTTTTGTCAAACCCGGAGCGGCCAATCCAACGGCTTTTCCATTAGAACAACCCGTCAAAGCAACAACTACCACCAGCAGTAACAATGAAAATACCACCTGTTTTATCATCTTTAAGCCCCTGCAAAATATGCTCTTACAATCATTTCATCGGCTATATCCACATTTCAACTGTAAACATAGGTACATTCCTACAGAGGATTGTACCCCCCCACACCCAAAAAGTCAACGAAAAAGGCGGAACAATCAAAAAGCTGAACAAAAATTGTTGACTTTTCCCAGCCACTCCCTTAGAGTTACAGGGCTTTTTGGCTTGTGCTGAAAGCGAATGCAATACAGTAAATTATAACTCTAAGAACATCAGAAAAGGACGGTAGAACAAATTGGCTAAAGCAATGGACATTTTGAAGAATAAGCTGGACCCGAAAAACCTTGAGAAGCTGGTCGCGATCTCGAATGCAAAGATGCATGCGTTTGTCGCCGAGGCAATCGAGCTGACGAACCCGGCGAGTGTGTGCGTTTTCACCGATTCGGCAGAAGATTTGGCTGTTATCCGCGAAAAGGCGAAGAACGGCGGCGGAGAGTGCGTTTTGGCCACCGAAGGGCACACCTCTCACTTTGACGGACCCAAAGATCAGGCCCGCGATAAGGCCAACACTAAATACCTCCTGCCGGAAGGCATGGAGTTGGGAGCCAGCTTGAACTCCACCGACAAGGCCTCCGGTCTGGCTGAGGTTCAGGGCTTTTTGAAAGATTCCTATGCCGGCAAGGAAATGCTGGTTTGCTTTTTCTGCTTAGGCCCAACAAAATCGGACTTCTCGATCTCCTGCGTACAGATTACTGACTCCTATTATGTCGCTCACAGCGAATGCCTGCTGTATCGACCCGGCTATGAGCAGTTTAAGAATGTCGGCGAAAACGAGGAATTCTTCAAGTTCCTGCACACCCAAGGCAAGCTCAATGAGAGCGGATGCAGTGCGGAAACTGATAAACGCCGTGTGTATATAGATTTAGTTAAAAACACCGTATATTCCACCAACACGCAGTACGCCGGAAACACCGTCGGCCTGAAAAAGTTGGCACTGCGGCTGGCAATCCAGAAAGCCGCCAAAGAGGGCTGGCTCGCCGAGCATATGTTCATCATGGGCATCAACGGCCCGGCCGGTCGCAAGACCTATTTCGCCGGTGCGTTCCCCTCGGCTTGCGGCAAAACATCGACCGCGATGCTACCCGGACAGACGATTGTCGGTGACGACATTGCCTATTTCCGCAAGAAAGACGGCAAGATGATGACCGCCAATGTCGAACAGGGCATCTTCGGTATCATCGAAAATGTCAATGCGGACGACGATCCAATTATTTTCGAGTCATTGAACAACCCCGGCGAAGTCATCTTCGGCAATGTGCTGATTTCAGACGGCAAGCCGTACTGGATGGGCATGGGCGCCGATGTGACCGCAAGCGGTACCAACTATCAAGGCGACTGGAACCCAAGCATGACCGATGTGAATCCGTCGCACAAGAACGCCCGTTATACCATCCGACTGAATGCGTTGGACAATATGGATCCCGAACTGGAAAACCCAAACGGTGTTGAGACCGGCGGCATCATCTACGGCGGCCGCGACAGCGATACGCAGGTGCCGGTTGAGCAGGCGTTTGACTGGACCGAGGGTATCATCGCCAAGGGCGCTTCGATTGAATCCGAAACCACCGCCGCAACATTGGGAGCAGCGGGCGTGCGAACCTTTAACATTATGGCCAATCAGGACTTTGTTTCGATCCCGCTGGGTCAGTACATCCAAAATAATCTGGACTTTGCCAAGGGCGTGGACAGCGTTCCGCCGATCTTCTCGACGAACTACTTCCTCAAGGAAGACGGCGAATTTCTTAATGGCAAGCTCGACAAGATGGTCTGGCTGCTGTGGGCCGAGTTGCGAGTCAATGGCGATGTCGAGGCCATCAAGACCCCAACCGGATGGATTCCCAAGTATGAGGATTTAGCTCCGCTGTTCAAGGAAAAACTGAACAAGGATTACACTCAGAAAGAGTATATCCAACAATTTACGATCCGCACAGCGAATATGCTGGCCAAGTACGACCGCGTCGAAGCGATCTACAAAGAAAAGGTCGCCGATACGCCGAAGCTGGTGTACGACACCTTCGCCGCGATCCGCAAACGCTTGAAAGATTTGCAAGCGGCCAAGGGCGATTTCGTCAGCCCACTGGATCTATAACAAAAGCGCGTCGGCGCAAGCCGACCGATGATAACGCCAGCGTTTTCAGTAACGCAATCGCGCGGCTCCGCTGTTGTTAGCAAACCCCAAAGGGACGGCCTCAAAGCCGTCCCTTTTTTTATTTCAACAAGGCCAATAAAACCAAACTTTTATAGGAGCCAAACACGAAGCGAAACACGGCCAAGCACAGCTTGACCGTGCCACTTGTTTGGGTTATAATCATATCTTGGTCGCTCGTCGGATTAGGAAGCTATATATGACAGAGATTACAGCAAAAAGTTTCAATAGTGTTGAAGACTCACGAATCTTTCTGGATGGCAGTAAAAGGTCTGTAATAGTCTTGGAATCTGTAGCTATTGGGCGAGGGGAATATCTCCCCGGTTGGAGATGGTCTCTGCATGCATACCCACAGATTGGAAAGAATTCAGAAGCTCATATTGGTTATGTTCTTTCCGGCCAAATGGCAGTTCGGTCGGCTAGCGGAAAAAAATTACGGTTGGCCCTGGAATGGCATTTGAGGTGCGGCCTGGACATGATGCTTGGGTCGTGGGCGACGAGCCATGTGTAGCTCTGGACTTTACAGCTTCCCCTTGATGGATAATTTATGCGAATATTGATGAATTTACTTTATTGTGTTGGGTTGGTGCTTTACAGCCCGAAGATTTTGTATCGGCGGGCGTTTCATGGACGCTATCGTGGCGGGTGGGGTCAGCGGCGGGGGTTTATTTGTCGCAGACATCCCGGTAAACAGTGCATCTGGATTCACGCCGTCAGTGTCGGTGAGGTCAACGCCGCTCGCACTCTGATCGACCAACTCGCCCAGCAAATGCCCGATTATGAAGTCGTGCTGTCTTCGACGACCGATACCGGTCTGGCCCGCGCCCAAGCATTGTATGGGCATGACTATTCGGTGTTTTATTTCCCGTTCGATTTTTCGTGGATGATGAACCGCGCGTTTGCCCGGCTCAACCCGGCGATGATCCTGCTGATGGAACTGGAAATCTGGCCGAATATGGCCTCCATTGCCAACAAAAAAGGTGTGCCGATTGTTGTCGTCAACGGCCGCATCAGCGACCGCAGTTTTCCAAAATACAAAAAGATTCGCAGCGTCACAAAAGCGATGTTCCGAAAGGTCTCGCTGGTGCTGGCCCAGACGGATGAATATGCCGAGCGGTTTGTTGATTTGGGCTGCCAAAAAGACAAGGTCATCGTTACCAGTTCGCTCAAGTACGATACCGCCCAGACCGATGGGGCCGTCGAAGGCGCAGACCGACTGGCCGAGCAAATCCATTTGCTGAATGAGCGATTGTGGGTCGCCGGCGGAACCGGTCCCGGCGAGGAAAAGATGATCCTGGCCGCCTTTGCCAAGCTCAAAAAACAAGACGGCCTTGAGAATCTGCGGCTGGCGATTGTACCGCGAAAGCCGGAACGCTTTAACGAAGTGGCAACGCTGATCGATGAAGCGGGCTTCGGGTTCGTGCGATACAGCGCGCTAAAGGAAAATGACTCGATTACCACCGGCAAGCCCACAGTGATCCTTGGCGATACGATGGGCGATTTGAAAAAGTTTTACTCACTGGCGACCGTCGTCTTTGTCGGGCGAACGCTCGTACCGATGGGCGGCTCGGACATGATGGAGCCGACCGCACTGGGTAAATGCACCCTGTTCGGCCCGCACACCTTCAACTTCAAGCAGACTGTCGAGGTCCTGCTAACCGACCAAGGCGCGATCGAGGTAGCCGACGAAGCGGACTTGTTCGACAAAACCCTGCAAACGCTGACCCATCCCGAACTTGCCCGCCGCACCGCCACCAACGGCCAAACCGTCATCCGCCAAAACCAAGGCGCCACACAAAAAACCCTCGCAGCGATAAACCAGCTACTGAAACCATCCCAAAAGTAGCTCAAGCGTCCCTGCTTGAGAGCAAAAGCGGAGCGGCGCGAGCCGCCCGATTGCGTTATCGAGAAATGCTGGCGTTATAATCGGAGGGCTTTCGCCCTCGCGATTTTGTTTCCCCGAAGCACGAAGGCTTCGGCTACGATCAATCCCGGATTTTCAGTCGTTATTAAAGGCATCTTGCCTGAACTGGGGTTAGTTGGTATAATCGTTGTTTTTGATGCTTTAACTAAAAAATAGAGAGAATGGCACAAATGAACATCGCAGAACAGGTAAGCTTGCTTAAGCGCGGCACGGTCGAGGTTTACAGCACCGATGAACTCGCTCAGCGGCTGACCGAAGCCGCCGCCAATGGGTCGCAACTCCGGGCCAAGCTCGGCATGGACCCCACGGCTCCGGATATTCACCTGGGGCATACAGTTGTACTGCGCAAGCTGCGTCAATTTCAGGACTTAGGACATAAGGCCATTCTGATTATCGGCGATTATACCGCCCGTATCGGCGACCCGACCGGTCAAAATACCACCCGGCCGATGCTCACGCCGGAGCAGATCAAAGAAAATGCTCAGAGCTATTTCGACCAGGCCGGTAAGATTTTGGATATGTCGCCGGAAAAGGTCGAAGTCCGCTACAACAGCGAATGGCTGGCGGATATGAAGCTGGCCGATGTGATCAAGCTGACCGCTTCGATCACGGTCGCGCGGATGCTGGAGCGGGACACCTTTGACCTCCGTTACAAAAACGGTGACCCCATCGGCGTTCACGAGTTTCTGTATCCATTGATGCAGGGGCATGACTCAGTCGCGATCAAGAGCGATGTCGAACTCGGCGGCACCGACCAAACTTATAACAACCTTGTCGGCCGCGACTTACAGCGGGCCGACGGGCAAAAACCGCAGATCGTCATCACCATGCCGATTTTGGTGGGCCTCGACGGTGTGCAGAAGATGTCCAAGTCCAAGGGCAACTACATCGGCGTTACCGACACACCAACGGATATGTTCGGTAAAACAATGAGCATCCCCGATAAACTGATGGAAAATTACTTTACCCTGCTGACCAATGTGCCGACTGATGAAATTGCGATTCTGTGCGACGGAGCCAAGACACACCCGAAAGAGGCCAAGGTCAAGCTCGCTCAAATCATCATCGAACAGTTTTATGATGCCGCCGCCGCGAAAAAGGCCGCCGCGGAGTTTGAAAAAGTGTTTGCTCAAAACCAATTGCCAGACGATATGCCGGAGGTTAAAATCGCTGCCGAGCCAATTATGGCCAGTAAACTGCTGACCCATTGCAACCTCGTCGCTTCCGGCGGCGAAGCCAAACGCATGTGCAAGCAGGGCGGCGTAAAAATCAACGATGAAAAGATCGCCAACCCGTCGCAGGAAATCACCCCCGCCGCTGGGATGGTGGTGCAGGTCGGAAAACGAAAATTCGCCAAATTAATCATCAAATAACAAACCATGAAGGACACGAAGGGCATGAAGAAGAAATAATTATAAATACTTCATGTACTTCATGCTCTTCATGGTAAAAATAATCTATGGAGAACACAATGAAACTGCCGGAAGTGGAAAACGCAGACAAATATACTGGGTTGTTCGTGGTTGATTTTGGTAACCATTGCGGCGTGGGGTTTGTTGCCGAAGAGGTCGCCGAGCTTCTGGAAAGCGAGCAATTTGCTGATGTACAGGTTTATCAGGTTCATCGCGCCAATCCCGATGGAACCATGGAGCTAAAAGGCGTGCATAAAGCAACCTTTCAGCTTGAGGCGGGGATGTTTTTCTATGCCGCTGATGCCGAAACCGCACAAGGTGATTACCAGCGGCTTTTGGCATGGTCAGATACGCAACTGCCGCCTGCCCGATGCAAAGTACAGCTTGCCGATACTGATAATGCCCCTTGGGTCGCACTGATCTACCCGGCGGAGTTTGATGAAGCATTCAGCTGCTGGCTGCTGGACGGCAACTACCGCACCGCCGGAGAGGTCCAAGGCGGAACCGGTGCGGTGCAGCGATATTACGATTCCAAGCCGAATGTGCTGAAACACCAACAGCTTTGGCCCGCGTCATCGATTGAACATTTACAGGGCGAAGCATTGCTGGAAGCAACAAGCAGGGCGATCGTGCGATGAAACCGTCAAAACCGGACATTAAATCGCATCGGCTCGGCTTTGGAGTGGGTTTACTGTTAAATCTTTTCAGCAGAAAGCCCCGGCCTCATTCGACCACCGAGTTGTATAAAAAGGATTTTCATCCCAATACGCAAAAAATGGGATTGCATTTTTCGGATCGAGTGCGTAAAGTATTCCGTCTGCGATGGTTGCGGCTTAAGTAGCGAATGAGCATTAAAATGGAGAGGTGTCGGAGTGGCTTATCGAGCTGGTTTCGAAAACCAGTGTGCTCGTAAGAGTACCGGGGGTTCGAATCCCCCCCTTTCCGTTTTTTTTATTTCCTGCCAAAACACACGCTATAAGTTCTTCTAATCCCACAGGTTGAAACGGTGTCCTCTGTGAACAATCACCCTTAACGGGTGACACCTTCAAGCGTTAGCTTGTGGGTGCTATTGAGTCGCGGGGGCCGTTTCGATATCGGTTGTGCGGGGCAAGCCGATGATTACACCCATACGGCCAAGTTCACCGGCAACATCGGTCTGATAAGGGTCCAGCTCAAAGCTGCGGCGGAGATTTTCCTCAGCCCGCACCTGGTCATTTTCGCCGAGATAGTAAAACCCAAGCAACTTATAGGGTTCGGGTGATTTCGGCATCAAGCCGGTGGCCTGATAATAACAACTGAGCGCATACTCACCAAGCCCTTCATTCTGGAACGCCTTACCCAATCGTACCGACGCCGGAGCAGAAACGGCCGCCTGGCTGATATAGAGTTCGGCGATAATCTGCGATCGTTCAGTTTGTTTTTGGTCGGCCGCCACTCTAACCACGCCCGCCTGAGCACGGTAATGCACCGGATTGAACCCAAGGGCCACACGATACTCAAAGTCCGCCTTGTCCAACTGTCCATCGGTATAAGCCAGCTTGCCAAGCTGGTAGTGGGCCTCGGGGTTTTCATACTTGCGGTCGATCTGCTCGAGCAGTTGGGCCTTGGGGCTTTGTTGAATGGTTGTTTCCTCATTCGCTGAATCCGGGGCCTTGGGAGTGGATTCGCAGCCCGTCCAAACAAGTGCCAACAGCAATGATAGAATTGTAACAGTCCGTGTCATAAGATGCCTCCGTTCATTCAAAAAGTAAAGCTCACACATTATTGTATTTATTGTGAACGCCCTGAAACCATTTTTCAAGGCAAAACTTAATTTCTTTTCAACCTCTAAACATCCAGATTTTGTACTTCCAGTGCATGTTCCTGAATAAAGTTCCGCCGTTTTTCGACATTATCGCCCATCAGGATACTGAACATCCGGTCGGCCTCGCCGGCATCTTCAAGCTGAACTCTCAGCAGCGTACGGGCCTCGGGGTCCATCGTTGTTTCCCAGAGTTGGTCGGGGTTCATCTCGCCCAGTCCCTTAAACCGCTTGATTTCCAGGTTTCGGGTCCCGATCTGCCGAACCATCGGCGCCAGCGACTCCAGCGAAGCCACCGGAAATTCATCGGTGCCATTGACAATGATAAATCGTGTGGGTAAATCTTCGCCGGACACAGATTTTTGCGGCTTCAGCAGATAATCCTGCCAGTTGAGTCCGTAATCATCCCGAAGGCGGCCGCAAATTTCATTCAGGCGGAACACCTCGTGAAGCTCTTCGGTAAAGAAAGTATCATTCTGGGACAACTCGCCTTCCGATGACTCCGCCTCAAGGCCGGTTAATTCCTCGGATCGCTTTTCGAAGGCATCCTTGTCATAATAGAATTCATCCTTGCCTTCGCTGTGAAGCTGATAGACGGGCAGTCGCTGGCCGTCAAAATACTCTTTGACAAAGTTCGCGAAGATAATGCCCCGCCGATTCAGAATACGAATGCTGCGCTCGGTGTCGTTCAGGATTTTTACCAGCCATGCCAGTTTCGACTGGTCGTATTCGCGCGTTTGCCCGTCCGGCTCGCGCACCACCAAGTGCGACCCGTCCAGCCCGCGATTTTCGGTGTTCTTCTGCATCTGGTTTTCATTGAGAATATATTCAGAGTTTTTCTTCCCTTTGATATGCACTTCGTAAAGCGGCGGCTGTGCGATAAAGATGCGTCCCTCTTCAAACAACTGCGGCATCTGCCGGAAGAAGAAAGTCAGCAACAGTGTGCGAATGTGCGCCCCGTCCACATCGGCATCCGTCATCAGGACAATCTTTCCATAGCGACACTTGGATAAATCAAAATCATCCGCCCCGATCCCCGTCCCCAAAGCGCTGATAATGGTGCGAATTTCTTCATGCCCCAGCATTCTATCTAAACGGGCTTTTTCGACATTCAGAATCTTTCCCTTCAGGGGCAGGATCGCCTGAATTTTCCGATCCCGACCACCTTTGGCGGAACCGCCAGCCGAGTCGCCCTCAACGATAAATATCTCTGTATCAACGGTATCTTTGCTGGAACAGTCCCACAGCTTGCCGGGCAGATTCGCATTGCTCAAAGCACCCTTGCGGCGGGTCAGTTCACGGGCCTTGCGGGCCGCTTCACGGGCGGCGGTGGCCTGAATGGCCTTATTCAAAATGCGCTTGGCCTCAGCAGGATGTTCTTCCAGATAAATGCCAAGCTGTTCGTTAATCATCATTTCAACAAAACTGGCAACCTCGGGGTTTGATAGACGCACCTTGGTTTGTGCCTCAAAATGCGGTTCCGGCACCTTCACAGAAATCACCGCGATCAACCCCTCCCGCAGATCCTCACCGGCAGGCGTCATCCCCGCCTTGAGCATATTGGCACTGCGGGCATAGCTGTTCATCGTGCGCGTCAGGGCCGTTCGGAAACCGGATAGATGTGTGCCGCCGTCAATATTGCGAATGTTATTGGCAAACGCCAGCACATTTTCCGCATAGCTGTCGTTATATTGCAGGGCCATATCACAGGACAGCCCGGTTTCCGGATCGTCTTTTGAAAAACACATTACGGGCGAAACTGAATTTTTCCCCTCGTTAAGATATTCCACGAATGCCCGGATGCCGTTTTCGTAATGGTACACATCTTTCTTTTGAACACGGTCGTCTTGGAAAGTAATATGCGCCCCGGCATTTAAGTAAGCCAGTTCACGAATGCGCTTTTGCAGAATATCGTACTTGAACTCAACCGTCGTAAAAACCTCTTCGTCGGGATAGAAAGTAATGCGTGTTCCCTGCTTCTTTGTCTCGCCGACTTTCCGCACAGGCCCCTTTGGATTCCCTCGCTCACATTCAAAGTGATAGTGATAGCCGTCGCGCCAGACATCCGCTTCAAGCCGTTCACTCAGCGCGTTAACGACACTAACGCCTACGCCGTGCAGGCCGCCGGACACTTTATATGCCTTATCATCGAACTTGCCGCCGGAGTGCAGCGTCGTCAGCACAACTTCCAGCGCGCTTTTTCCGGCTTCTTTGTGCATATCAACCGGAATGCCGGAACCGTTGTCCTCAACCGAACAGCTTCCATCCATGTGGATATGCACCAGAATACGGTCACAGCGACCTGCTAAGGTCTCATCAATCGCGTTGTCCAGCACTTCATAGACCAGATGGTGCAGGCCGCCTTCCTGACGGTTTCCGATATACATATCGGGGCGCTTGCGAACCGCCTCAAGCCCCTCTAAAACTTTAATATTACTGGCATCGTAAGTATGGTCCGCCATATTCGTATATTACTCCCTGTTATTATTTCTGATCGGTACGACCTTGATTTTCTGTATCCCGCAACGGGGAGCCAGTTGTTTTATTTTGTTTAATAATTCACCTGAAAGCATCTGGGCCTGGTGCATATATGGCCCCGTCGCTGCCTGAAGATAAAGGGTGCTGCCGACCCGTTTATCCAGCCGACAAAACGGTTGCAGTGTCGGCGGAACAACCGCTTCCCAGGCATCCATAATCACCGCATTCTTCATAAGGGTGCGATTGTGATATTTCAAATAAGAAAAAACCTCATCCCCTAAACAGGACTCGGTTTGCCGGGGCTTGTGTTGCCAACTCAAGGCACCTTTTAATCGTCTTTCTTCATCCATGACATTTTAGAGGTTTACCGGCATTACGATATACAGGAAATTACTGCCGCTCTTGATGAGGCCGGGGCGGTCTGACTGGCCGAGGTGCAATTCGAAATCATCCGCTTTCAGCACGCGCAGTACATCAACCAAAAATTGTGGATTGAACCCAATCTCAATCGGCTCGGCCTCATATTCAATCGCCATATCAATCTTTGCGTCGCCCGTTTCCGGTGTCCGACTGGTAAAGACCAGCGTCCCTTTGTCCAGGGCCAACTTGATTCCCTTGCTGTCTTCATTGGCCAACAGGGCTGCCCGGCGAACGGCGCTCAGAACAGTGTCCCTTGGAAGCGTAATTTTCTTATCGTGGTCCTTCGGGATGATGTCGTCGTATTTCGGAAAGTTCCCTTCAACCAAATTCGAACTGATCACAACCGTCTCACACGCCAACACAATCTGGTTGTTGACAAACCGCACCTGGACCATCCCGTCGTCGTGTGCGGGTATCTTATCCAGTAGCGACATCGTCTTGGCCGGTACAATAATTCTATTCTCCGGCAACTTCGCTGTTTTTTCAAGAGCCACCGTCGCTTTTGCCAGTCGTCGCCCGTCCGTTGCCACCAGCGATAGTTTTTTGCCGGATACTTCCCAGAGAATCCCGTTCAGCGCGTAGCGAGTGCTTTCTCGCGCGGCTGAAAAGATGGTATATTCAATGCCTTCCTGAAGGGCACTTAACCTGACCTCTAAGTCCGCTTCGCCACCAAATCCCGGGATCGCAGGGTACTGTTGCGGGTCGTGGCTATAAATCGTAAATCGACTGTCCGAACCGATCAGATGCACCGCCGACTCCGTGGCTTCTAACACAATGACCTCATCAAAACTTTCCCGAACGATCGAAGATAACTTGTCCGCAGGCACTATAATATCTCCCGCCTCGCCGATATCCACCTGCGAAATCAGGCAGGTAATCCCCGCTTCCAGATCTGTTGCGCTAATCCGAACAGCATCCTGCTCTGTAGCAATCCGTAAACACTGCAAAATCGGTTTGGGCGTCCTGCTGGGGATGATGCTGGTGACTAAGTTCAATGCTTCCTGGAGTGCCGAACGGTTAAATTTCACTTTCATAAATCGCCTCTTTTCTGATTTTGTTCTTGGCCTTCTCTGCATGGTTTTGGATTGCAGTGATCCGAGCCGATACTATACACGAAAAAAACGGCTTAGGAAAGTGTTTTCAGAACAAAACAAGAGATTTTTGAACAAAACAAAGGTCGCCTAAGAGGGGCGATAGATTTACACAAAAGAATAACTAATATAATAAGTAAATAAAGACTTATTGGTATTTGTTATATGGTCAGTGAGATTGTGGGGTTTTTGAGCGGCCCGTCTATAACTCCTTATTTTATAACAGATTATATAAAATGGAGAAGGTTCGCGGATGTGGACAAGCTGTTAAGAAATGTGGCATTAAACTTGTTACATTCACAAAAACCCACAACCCAGCTATCCCCGCCGCAAAACTCACAGTCTGGCACTCACATTCTCTACAGGGGAACTCACAGGTTATCAACAACGCTGTCGGCGGCTTGAGATAAGTTTCAGGCGGATTTTTGATTATTAAACGACCCTCTTAATTGAACAACGCCTCGATAAATTCGTCCGGGTCGAACTCGGCGATGTCTTCGGGCGTCTCGCCCAAGCCGACAAACTTGACGGGGATGTCCAGCATATCCTTGATTGCGATGACGATGCCGCCGCGGGCGGTGCCGTCGAGTTTGGCCAAAAAGATCCCCGTTACATTAATCGCGGCGGTAAACATTTTTGCCTGCACAATCGCGTTTTGGCCCGTTGTGCCGTCCACCACAAGGAGTACCTCGTGCGGCGCTTCGGGGATGATCTTCGTAATCACCTTGCGGATCTTCGACAATTCGTCCATTAAATGTTTTTGCGTATGCAACCGCCCGGCGGTATCCATAATCAGATAATCCACATCTCTCGCCACCGCCGCCTGACAGGCATCATAGGCCACTGCCGCCGGGTCGGCCCCGGACTTATGCTTGACGATCTGGACGCCGATGCGTGCGGCCCAGATGGTCAACTGCTCCACCGCTGCGGCACGGAAGGTATCACAGGCCGCAACGATCACACGGCTGCCGGCCTTGTTCAAAGCATAAGCCAGCTTGGCAATGCTGGTGGTCTTGCCGGAACCGTTGATGCCCGCCACTAGAATCACTGTTGGACCGGAAGCGGCTTTATTTAGTTGGCGGCCCTGCTCGGGCCAATAACCCTTCATGTGTTCTTTTAAAAACGGCAGGATGTCATCGGTTTTTTTGATGGCTCCCGTTTTATAGGCCCCTCGAAGATCATCTATCAACTGCGAGGTGGTTTCCACGCCGATGTCATCACTAATGAGCGTTTCTTCAAGTTGCTCCAAAAGCGCGTCGTCAATATTCCGTCCCATCGTCAAAATCGAAGACAACCCTGACGATATCTTCCGCCGGGTTTTGCCCAGTCGTTCCTGTAAGTATTGAACTGTTTTTGTAAAGATACCCATATATACCTTTATCTCAAAAAATCCGCGTTCATCTGTGAAATCCACGGTTTCATTCTTTTTAGTTGCAGTCAGCCACTGGCTTTAACGGCTTCCGCCAACCGCCCGATCAATTCTTCAGTCTCGTCCCAGCCGATACAGCCGTCAGTCAGCGAAATTCCGTATTTCAAGCCGCCCGCAGCGCCGATATTCTGCTTTCCTTCTTTAATAAAACTTTCAATCATCACCCCGGCGATACTGGTGTTGCCTAACTGAATCTGGTCGGCAATGTCGAGCAGTGCCCGTCCTTGGCGTTTATGATTTTTAGCTGAATTGGCGTGGCTGCAATCCACCACCATTCCATTACTCAGATTGGCTTTGCTTAACAGGACTTCGGCAAATGCTACGAACTCGCTGGAGTAATTCGGTCTGTTTGTGCCCCCGCGCATCACCAAATGCCCGTATTTGTTTCCCCTGGTTTCGGCGACGATCACCTGGCCCTTACGATTAATTCCCAAAAACGAGTGGGGATTTGAGGCCGCTTTGATTGCATCCATCGCAACCGCTATATTGCCGTCGGTGGCGTTCTTGAAACCAATCGGCATTGACAGCCCACTGGCCATTTGGCGGTGGATCTGTGATTCGGCGGTGCGCGCCCCGATGGCGGCCCAGCTAATCAGGTCTGCCAGATACTGCGGCACGATCGGATCCAAAAACTCCGTCGCACACGGCATGCCGATTTCGGCAATCTCGCATAACAGCTTCCGGCTCGTCCGAATGCCAAAATCCAGATCGTATGAGCCGTCCAGATGTGGGTCATACAATATTCCCTTCCAGCCCAGCGTGGTTCTCGGTTTTTCAAAATAAGCCCGCATGAGAATCAGCACCTGCCCGCTATAACTCTTTTGCACCTTAAAAAGGCGTCTCGCGTAGTCGAGTGTCGCCTCTTCGTCATGTAGACTGCAAGGCCCCACGATGATCATTCGTCGCTTATCGTTCCGGCGGAGTATCCGCTCGACCTGACGGCGCGATTCGGCCACCAAATGAGCCGCTGCTTCTGTTTCCGGAAAGTCGGCTTTGAGTTTTTCCGGTGTCGTCAGCGGCTTAAACTGCTCTATATTTAGATTGTCGGTGAGTTCCATTGCAATTCCCTTTATCATCGAAAATATCACACAAGAGCCACTATACATACTCTGTTTCGGTCCAAAAAGCAAGAAGCGACGGTATCACTTCTCGCTGAGCAAAAGCGCCGGCATCCGGACACCGCAACGAAAAATCGGAAATTACGAATAGAAAATCTCTCAAAAGGCCCTTTTGGCTGTTAAGAGGGCGGGATTTGGAGTCGATATGATGGGTGAAAAGATTCTTATTCTATGAAAAAATATGATTAAACAATTACTCGAAAAATGGTTCAAACCGCACGATCCAATAGAAGATGTTAACCACAATATATGGGTCTATCCAAGCCATAAAAGCTGTGTAAAACACAATATGAGCCAAGTCAAGCCCGAACAGATGCCGCCCCTGATGGTCCGAAAAGCTGCTTGGCGGCGTTAACTAACGGTATATAGACTCATCGTGGCGTTTA
>NBLM01000035.1 GCA_002084585.1 Planctomycetales bacterium 4572_13
TCAGTGGTTTCAGTCGTATATATCATACAAAGTTCACCCAAAAAATCAAGAAAAAACGGAATCTTTCGTCTTTTTTCAACCACCCTTTTTAGAGTGGGCTCAATTTTCAATAAAAGTATCCAGCCCTTTTTGACGGATACGGTTCAAATTCCCAAGACGATCCGAACGGAAAATAAGCTTAAAAATCTTTGACGCAAAAGAATTCAGCTTTTTGCATTTTGTCAGATCTTCAAATTCCGTACAGTCCGCACATGTAGTGTAACCATGTTCGAGATTGCACTTTTTAACCTTGCAATTATAGCACATGGGTTTATCACTGTGACAACCCTGACATTTTCCCTTCTTGAATGCACCGCAGTCGGAGCAAACAAGACCACAATGAGCGACAATCAGGTCGGGTTCGGTCATTTTTCAATCTCCTAATATTAGGTCTCTCTCTTGCTTCAAGCTACATTTTGATGCAACAAGTGCGATTAATCAAGTATTTTCTCCGGTCAACAGAAGCTAAAAAAAAAGCCGCCGAGTTTGATAAAACCCGACGGCTTGAAAATCTTCTGTATTTTTCTCGTTAACGCTTCGAGAACTGGAAGCTCTTGCGGGCTTTCGGCTGTCCGGGTTTTTTCCGTTCAACCATACGGCTGTCACGCGTCAGGTATCCGCCGTCACGAAGCGCTTGCATCAGATTGGGATCATACGCTTTCAACGCCCGGGCGATGCCCAGCATGGCCGCTCCGGCCTGACCGGTAGTACCGCCGCCTTTGACATTGATAAACACATCAAGACTCCCAACCGTATCAGTTGCCTTCAGCGGAGCAGAAATCACATTGCGATCCTTTTCCTGACTGAAGTACTCATGCACTTGTTGTTTATTGATCATCAGTTTGCCGTTGCCGGGTTTGACGCGGACGCGGGCAACACTGCTCTTGCGACGGCCAGTTCCCCAGATAAAGCCGCCCATATCTGGCGTAGCGGCTTTGATAGTTACAACAGGAGCGGCATCGGGTATGGCAACAACGCTCGGATCGATCAGAGGGCTTTCGTTCTGTATTTCGGTCATATGCTTTCCGTATTCTTACTCTAAAATAAGTTACAGTTCCATTTTTTGCGGCTGCTGAGCGGCGTGATCATGTTTGGGACCGCTGTAAACCTTCAGCTTTTTGTACATATGGGCACCCAGCGTGTTCTTGGGCAGCATCCGTTTGACTGCCATCTCAACAACGCGTTCGGGGTGTCGTTCGATCATTTGCTTGTAAGGAATGATCTTCTGGCCGCCCGGATAGCCACTGTATCGCTGGTATTCCTTGGTTTCAGCCTTATTGCCGGTCAACCGGACTTTGCCAGCGTTAACAACGATCACAAAGTCACCGGTATCGACATGGGGGGTGTAAATCGGCTTATCTTTACCCATCAGGGCAACGGCAACCTTGACAGCCAGACGGCCCAAAACGGCTCCATCGGCATCAATTACACGCCAGTTTCGTTCGACGGTCTCTTTTTTCGCTAAAAAACTCTTCATAATTGTACAATACTCCTACGGTTCCATTGAAAGCGGGTCATTATAATGGGTTAGAGGGATCTGTCAACCGCAATTTTTATAAAATTTTTCTCATCTCAATTTGGTGCAGAAATCTTTCGATACCAAAAACAAACCTCATTTAGGTCGCATTTTTTCTTGTATTGATGGAAAAATGGGCTATAATGTGTGCTATCTGAAACGAAAGAGTATCTACTCAGGAGGTCGCTGTGGAGGTTAATCTGGTATTCATCAAAAAAGACGGCACGACACAATCGTTTTCTTTACCCAGTGCGGTTACATTCATCGGGCGTCGTCAGGATTGCGATATGTGCATCCCGCTGTCAGTTGTATCACGCCGACACTGCGAGATTTACATCGAATACAACAAAGTGGCCGTTCGTGACCTCAAAAGCCGAAACGGCACCTTTGTCAATGGGAAACCCATCGAAGATATTCAGATCAAAGCAGGCGACACCCTCACAATCGGTCAGGTCAAGTTTATCGTCCAGATCGACGGCGAACCCGCCAATTTTGACAAATACCTGCCAGCGGCGGATGAACCCGCAATCCAGAGGCCAATCGCCGCATCTCAGGACGAAACGCAGGAAGCGGATTTTGAAGATATCATAAAAGAGTTATCAAATGGCAATGCCGAACAGAACAAGACTATGGATATCGACAACGCCTTCAAGGGCGGTTTTCTGGGCGATGATGACTTTGACCTCGACTCGGACTTAGCATAGTCCACATTATTCCACATTATATCGTTGCCTCCGTCGCTTTGGTGCGGTTATAGTAACCCCCATGTACAATGACTTAAAAGATAAATCCTACGGCGAACTACTCGAAATCGTTTCTTCGCATCAACAGAAACCCCTTTGTGCGCAGTACTTATTCACATTTATTCATCAAAAAGATGCCACAGAGATCGATGCCGTTACCCCCCTGCCAAAAGCGTTTCGTCAGCAATTGACCAGCGAGGGCTTCGTTATTTCCTCCATCGACCTGCTCGAGCAACACGACGACCCGGATGGCACAATCAAATTTGTATTTGACCTTGGCGATGGCGCAAAGATTGAATCGGTGCGGCTCAAAGACGGGGACCGAAACACGCTCTGCATCTCAACACAGGCGGGCTGCCGGATGGGCTGTAAATTTTGCGCGACGGGACAACTAAAGTTTCAGCGGGATTTGACGGCGGCGGAAATTGTCGATCAGGTCTATCACGCCGAAACCATCTGTGGCCGAATCAGCAATCTGGTTTATATGGGGATGGGTGAACCGCTGGACAACTTCGAGAATGTGATGCGGTCCATCGAACTATTAAACGACAAACGCGGCCGCAACATTGGCATTCGACATATTACGATCTCCACCTGCGGTCTGCCGGAAGAAATCACCCAACTCGCCGCCCGACAAATCCGCCCGCGGCTGGCCGTTTCTCTGCATGCACCAAATGACGCAATCCGATCAAAGCTGATGCGGGTCGGCAACAAATTCCCTCTCGAGGACATCGTCAACGCCCTGAGGGACTATCAAAGGGAAACCGGCAAGCGAATCACCATCGAGTACTGTACGATCGACGGCGTTAATGACAAAATCGAACACGCCAAAGCACTGCTAAAGCGGCTAAAACCACTAAAAATCAATGTCAATCTCATTGAGCTGAACCCATTCCCCGGCTGCCGATACAAATCCAGCCCCACCCGCCAGATAAGAGAATTCGCACAAATTCTGACCCAATCAGGAATCGAAACCATCATTCGCTTCAAACGCGGCAGAAACATCAAAGCCGCCTGCGGCCAGCTTGGCGCCACATGGCTGGAAGAGCAATGAGCTTCGCAAGCTAAAATCGCGTCCTACATCCCCACATCTCTATGTTGTCGGCTCCGCATTCGTTTTGCATATTAACAGTTCAATACGGTTCTGGTACAGTCGGCGAACACCCGAGCGTCTGTAGCTCAATTGGATAGAGAATCGGTCTTTGGAACGGACACAAACTCCACGCAAACCACTGATTATAAGTAAGTTATAAACTCCGAAGAATATAACATATTGTATTAGAGCCATCGCCAAAATATCACCTTTTGTCTCCGACTAGACAATCCTGAAATCATTTTTTGAAGAAAACCCTGTTTAAATTGCATTCCTGACCATTGGTAACCATTTTTACAGTTTCTTGTTTAAAAGTAAGTATTTTTGTGTATTTTCTTCTTTTTATAAGTATTTTAATTGAATATGGCCGATATGTAACTATAATCGTAAAGACATAAGTGTTTTTCTAAAGGAATTAAGCAATGGTAAAAAAACGGCCGGGACCCAGTGCGGTAAGGCCCGCAGGCTATTCGTTTCTGATCCAGCAGTTCGATTTGCAGGTCACGACCCATTGGCATGTGTCGGAAGTCGGCGGTTCTAAGCATCAAAAAAACATTGCCGCCGATGGCCATATCAGGGAAGTCTTTCCCCATTCTTACTGGCCGGGTGATGAACGGCTGGACCATTTTGAATTTGCTCTGAAATACGATGGGATGAATCTTGAGGTTCTCTCTGGCATTTTTAGTCAGGTCGATACCGACGAACTGACATCATGGATTACCGCCAAACCGCAAGGACAATATACCCGGCGAATCTGGTATCTGTACGAATGGATGACAGGGGAACAGTTGCCGATTGATAATTTAACCCAGGGAAATTATATCGACCTTCTGAATAAAGATAAATACTACACCACACAAGGGAAGATGATTCAGCGACAACGCATTCGAGATAACATGTTGGGTCCTTCAAGTTTCTGCCCCTTGGTTCGTAAAACAGAGACCCTGCTAAAATTTGAGAGGTCCCAACTGAGCCAACGATGTCGTCATATTTTAGCCGACTATCGGCCCGAATTTTTAAGACGCGCGATCAGCTACCTGTATACAAAGGAAGCTAAATCCTCATTTGCGATTGAACACATTACTCCCAATGCAAGCCGGACCGAACGGTTTGCTTCATTATTACAGGTTGCCGAGAAAGATGATTTTATCAGCAAAGATGCTTTGGTTGATTTGCAGAATCGTATTGTTGACCCGCGGTATGCCAATAAAGACTACCGTCATAATCAAAACTATGTCGGCGAAACGGTTGCCTGGCAGAGGGAAAGAATACATTACATCTCACCGCAGCCACAAAACTTAAACGATCTGATGGAGGGGCTTATTCTATCACATCAGAAGATGGACCCATCACAGGTCCATCCGGTTGTCCATGCAGCCGTTATTGCATTCGGACTTGTCTTTATGCACCCCTTTGATGACGGCAACGGCAGGATTCATCGATTTCTTATCCATAACATTCTCGCTCGCAGGGGATTTACACCCGAAGGGCTGATCTTTCCCATTTCGGCGGCTATGCTGAATGACCTGGAGCGTTATAATGCTCCACTGGAGAGTTTTTCAAAGCCGTTGATGCAACGCATCGATTACACACTTGACGAGGATGGCCAAATGACGGTCCATCATCAAACAGCCCTTTATTATCGATACCCCGACATGACCCCCATGGCCGAAGCTTTATTTAGTTTTATCCAGGCAACCATTGAAAAGGAACTTGTCGAGGAGTTGAATTTCCTGGAAAATTATGATGCAACCAAGCAAGCCATGCAAGAAATTGTTGATATGCCGGACCAGCGGATTGATTTCTTTATTCGCTTCTGCCTGCAAAACAACGGCATCATCTCACCCAAAAAACGAAATTCTCATTTTTCGGAATTAACGGATGATGAGATTGAAAAAATGCAGGCCGCTATCCAAAAAGCGTATCACTGAACTAATGGCTTAGGTGGCTGCTTCGGCTGAGTGGGCTGTAGTCAGGACAGGCGTGAGACTTGAGGCCTGCGGCTTGAGGTTAAAACAGTGCGGCAAAAGGAGTCTGGCGTTTTGCCGCTTCCGCTATGTCATTCAAAGAGA
This sequence comes from Planctomycetales bacterium 4572_13, assembly GCA_002084585.1. Classification (GTDB taxonomy): domain Bacteria; phylum Planctomycetota; class Phycisphaerae; order Sedimentisphaerales; family Anaerohalosphaeraceae; genus 4572-13. The sequence continues at coordinate 5,464 of NBLM01000035.1, forward strand.
TTGCTGCGTATTAGACGAAACCGTAGAGGCGGTGTTCGGCGATATATTCAAGGATCCCCGTTGACAGTGTGTTCGTCGGTACACCGCCGGAAGACAATTGGCGGCGGATCTCGGTGCTGGACAGGTCGATTTGAGGCGTCTGTACAATATCATCCTTCAATTGGCTGATAATTTCCGGTGAAAACACTTCTGCGAACCGGCCAAAGTCCGGAGGCGGATACCCGGCCCGCACCATCGCGCTAATCCGGCATTCATTCAGTAGATCGCCGACGCGATACCATTTTTCCAGATCGGCTAACTGGTCGGCGCCGATGAGCCAGTGCAAAACAACATCGGAGCCAAGCTGTTCCCGAAAAAATCGCACGGTATCCAGCGTATAACTGGGTTCGGACCGCAACAATTCACAATCACTCACCGAAAAACCATCGAAATCATCAATGGCTTTGGCAATCATCGCGAAACGATGACAACCAAGTGTGGGCGAGTCCGTTTTATGGGGGCTGCGTCGTGCAGGAATAAAGATTACTTCATCCGCTACTAACTCTCCCATCGCATGATGCGCCACACGGAGATGACCGGTGTGAATCGGGTCAAACGAACCGCCGAACAAGATGGTCTTTTTATGTAACCGCATTCTTAAACTTCACACAAAACTGTTGAAAACACGGCTGTAACTATAACAACGCAAGAGTTTTTTTACAAATAATAAAAAAAAATTAACTTTTTTTTTGTCCACATCACAGCGTAATTGAACGATGGTTTTTAGTAATTGTTTTTGTTGAACGGAAGGCAATGGTTTCGTTGTTGTTTTTGGAACTCTGAATATAATTGACTCTAAGGCCGCTTTGAAAGCAAATTTCATTTTTTATCTTTAAGCAATCCTGTACAACATATCGGCCCACCCACAACTGAATATCCTGAAGCGTAATACCTGTAACAAGTTAACATTCAGACATCAGGATCGCCTCAACCGCTTTTTGTTAAGACAATAATGTTTTTTTGTCGATAATCCTGTATAATACTCTGCAATGGAATGTAAACTTAATACAAGTAACCTTAGGAAGATAATCGAAAGGAGGTGATTACACTATGGCAAAGAAAAAAGCTAAGAAGAAAGTGGCTAAGAAAAAAACAGCTAAGAAGAAAGTAGCAAAGAAGAAAGTAGCAAAGAAGAAAAAAGCTAAGAAAAAAGTAGCAAAGAAGAAAGTTGCTAAGAAGAAAAAAGCTACGAAAAAGAAAGCCACGAAAAAGAAATAACGGTGCGAGTTCATACTCCACTACAGTGGTAACAAAAGGAAGGCCTCTCATCCACTTTGAGTCCTTCCTTTTTTAGTTGATTCATCCTCAAACAGAGCACGCACCCTGCCAATTTGGCACACCGCAACATTGTATTGTTCGGAGTTCAAGCTTTAGCTTGTTTCGCTTTTTGCACACAAACCCGTTAAGTCACTACGACTCTCCCAGCACTCGCTTGCTCCGCAGTATATGGTGATAGTGCTGAGCAAAACGATGCGATTCGTCCCGCACAAACTGAAACAATTTTCGCACGGCAGAGTTGCCTGGAAGTTTCAGCGGCTCATCCTGTCCGTGAATAAAAATAACCTCCTCTTTTTTGGCAATAGACACCAGATTCGGCATCAGAGCATCCATCTGCTCAAAAGCTTCCCCCACAGCGTGAAGCTGCCCAATGCCGCCATCAATCAACACCACATCCGGCCACAACTCCTGCCCCGCCATAGCCCGTTTATAGCGGCGGGCAACAACTTCCTTCAAGCAGGCATAGTCATCAACTCCCTTGACGGTCTTAATTTTGAAACGCCGATAGCCATTCTTAAACGGTCGCCCGTCGATAAACTGCACCATCGCCCCGACCGTATCCGAACCGGCCAGATGAGCAATATCAAACCCCTCAATGATACGGATCGGCTGGGGACTTTTCAAAATCGCCTGAAGCTTCGTCATCGCCTCGGTCGGATCGGCGGCAAACACCTCCGGCTGAACATTTCCCTCAACCGTACCACGCTTATCGAGATTTTCGATCAGACGAACCCGATCTCGATACATCGCCGCCGCCTCAAAATCCTGATCGGTCGAAGCGGCCTCCATCTGCTTTTTCAAATTCCGCAGCACAGTTGAGCGTTTGGATTGCAAAAACTTGACCAAATCCTTAATTTGCTGCTTGTAACTCTCCTTAGAAACACGATCGGCGCAAGGACCGCTGCATTGTTTGATACTATACAGCAAACACGGGCGAAAAAACCGGCGTTTATCGTCTTTATCGCGAATCTCCAGCTTGCAGGTGCGAAACCGGTAGATCTTTTGCAACACACCCATCACCGCCCGCAAATCTTTAACATTAGTAAACGGGCCAAACATCCGGCTTTTGCTGTCCTGCGGATTGCGGGTGATATACACGCCGGGAAACGCCTGCCGGGTGGTAATTTCCAGATACGGAAATGTCTTGGCATCTTTCAGGTTGGAATTGTACGGCGGGTGAATATCCTTAATCAGCCGGGCTTCCTGCAGAATCGCATCAACTTCGCTTTCGGTCTGGATGTAATCAACCGAGGCGGTTTTGTGGACCATTTCCACAATCCGTGGGCCGCGACTTTCGGCCAGATTGGACCCCGGCTGGAAATAGCTGCTCACCCGGCTGCGCAGATTTTTTGCCTTGCCGACATATAACACTTTCTCGTCGGCGTCTTTCATAAAATACAGACCCGAAACAGACGGAAACCCGCGAACAAGCTCTCGAATGCTCTCCGGCCTCTTTTTGGATACTCTTTTGGCCATTAGGGCTATTGTAGCGGAAAAGACTAAAAAAACAAAATCAGATGTCAGGAAATGAAATAATGGGGCACACCCACTGTAAATCTCGTCAAAAAAGTAAAAAAAAGCTGGAAATCACAGAAATTTTCACTAAAATCCCTTCCAATGAAATTTATACTGATTGACAAAATTACGGAACTGGAACCCGGAAGACAACTGTCAGCGGTTAAGAGCGTTTCGCTCGCTGAGGAATACCTGGGTGATCATTTTCCGGCGTTTCCGGTATTGCCGGGCGTGTTGTTGCTGGAAGGGCTGATTGAATCGGCCTCGTGGCTGGTTCGTCAGCAGCAGGATTTTGCGAACAGCATGGTGCTGCTGGAAATCGCGAGAAATGTAAAATATAAAAGCTTCGCCGCACCGGGAATGCAGGTTCAGTACACGGTAACAAGTTCAGACATTGAAGACAACACCAGTAGTTTTAAGGGTGTCGGCGTCTGTGGTGATAAGCCGATCGTGGAAGCAAAACTGACACTGCGACACTTTAACTTAGCCGACGAGAACCCGAAACTGGCTCACATAGACGGAACGATTATCGAGAACTTAAAACAGCGGTGGAATCTGCTGTATTCAGGATAACAACTAAACATAAAACTTGCATAACGGAGGCAAATTAACATGGCAATGAGCCGCGACGAAATTTTTGAAGAGATTAAGGAAGTGCTGATCGATGCACTGGGACTGGACGACGACGAAGTGACCGCAGAGGCCACACTGATGGGCGATCTGGGTGCCGAAAGTATCGACTTTCTGGACATCATCTTCCGACTGGAAAAAGCGTTCGACATCAAGGTTCCGCGCGAAGAACTCTTCCCCGCCGAAGCCGTTCTGAATAACCCCGACTTTGTAAGCGGTGGAAAACTGACCGAAAAAGGACTGGCGGAACTGAAAGATAAGATGCCGCACACCGACCTGACCGAGTTCGAGAAAGACCCCGATGTCAACAACATCGCCGACCTGTTTACAGTAAATGCCATCGTAAACTTCGTCGAAACAAAGGTCGCTTAGTTTCTTTGAAAACAATAACGCACCGAAGTGCAGTATATGATAGCCCTGGGCAACGCCTTGGGTTTAGTTACGAACTACGAACTAATAACTACGAACTAAAAAAATGCGTTGGATTTGGATAGACAAATTTCTGGAATTCAAAAGCGGTGAATCGGCCGTGGCATTGAAGAATGTCTCGTTGGCCGAAGAACACCTGCACGATCATTTTCCGGGCTTTCCGATTATGCCGGAATGCTTAATGATTGAGGCCATGGCGCAGACGGCGGGCATTTTGGTCGGCCAGGCACGAAATTTCGAAGAAAAGGTCATTTTGGCAAAAATCAAAAAGGCCGCTTTCTATCATTTCGTCCGTCCCGGCGACACCATCACACTCCACGCCCAAATCGACTCCATCGCCCCGGAGGCCGCCAGCACCACCGGCGAAATCAGACGCGGCGACGAACGCATCGCCCGGATCAACTTAATGTTCAGCCACATTGACAACAACCTCGCCGGAGCAGAGTTCCCCGAAGAAAACTTCGTCTTCACCGATATGTTCAATTCGTTGCTGACCGGCTTTGTCGAAACACCCTCGGAGCAAGGCCAATGACCCGCCGTGTCGTTGTAACAGGTACAGGCGCCACTTCGGCACTGGGACTCACCGCCGACGAACTCTGGGATGGCCTGCTCGGTGGCCATTGCGGCATTAAAAGGATTCAGGCGTTTGACCCCATCGAATTCCCCTGTAACTTGGCCGGCGAAGTGCCGGATTATAAAATACGCAAATGTGTCCCGAAAACACATCGCAAAGCAACCAAGCTGATGAGCCGGGACATCGAAATATCTGTCATCGCCGCTAACGATGCTGTTGAGAGTAGCGGTCTCGTTACCAAAGCGATCGATCCGGAAAACACAACCATCACACCCACCCGAACAGCCATCAGCTTCGGAGCCGGGTTGATCAGCTGCGATATTGAGGAAATAGCCCCAAGTGTTGAAAAGGCTGTTACGGATGGCCAATTCGACATCCGCAAATGGGGAACGGACGGGTTGCAATCCCTGACTCCACTGTGGCTGCTGAAATACCTGCCCAATATGCTCCCCTGCCACATCGGAATCATCCACGACATCCAAGGCCCCAGCAATACGATCACCTGCGGCGAGGTGGCCAGCCATATCGCAATCGCCGAAGCCGTCGAAATGATCGCCCGCAATGATGCCGATGTCGCCTTAGGCGGCGGCGGTGAAGCCAAGGTCAATCCTGTCGTGATGATGCGGCAGTGTCTGCACCATCGCGTCGCGACCGATTCCAATGACGCACCGGAAAAAGCATGCAAACCCTTCGACGCAAACGCGACCGGTTCAATATTCGGCGAAGCCGCGGGCGTGCTGATTTTGGAAGAACTGGAATTCGCAAAAGCCCGAAACGCGGCGATTGCCGCCGAAATTGTCGGAACCGCTTCGAGCAATAGCTTAAACACTGACTGCACCCATCTTGAACAAGACGGCAAAGGTCTTCAAGTTGCGATACGCAAGGCCCTTAAAGAAGCCGATATTACCCCCGACCAAATCGACCTGATTATTCCCACCGGAACCGGCATCGCCACAGACGACAAAGCCGAAGCCGCGGCGTTAAAAGCAGTCTTCGGCTCCTCTATCAAATCGATCAGCGTCTGGCCCATTAAAAGCATGGTCTCCCACACCGGAGCCGCCGCCGGAGCAATCGATTTAATCGTTGCAGTGCGTGCCATCGAACATCAAAAAATCGGCCCGGCAGCAAACTTCGACACCCCTGCTGACGGCTGCGAACTAAACATCGCAACCGGAGCAACGGACAAAGAAATAAACTACGCCCTGTGCTGCGGCTATTCATTCGGCGGCCAAACAGCGGCAATCGTCATAAAAAAATACGAGGAAAACGCTTAGAATGGATCATCGTGTAGTCATTACGGGAATGGGAGTCGTTTGTCCGCTGGGACACGATGTGCCGACAATGTGGGACGGTTTAATGACCGGCAAGTCCGGCGTCGCACCAACGACCCTGTTCGATGCATCCACCTTTCCCACCCACTTCGGTGCCGAAGTCAAGGACTACGACATCTCCGAATTCGTCAAAAACCCCGATCTCCACAAAAATAGTAACCGCGGCTCACAGTTCGTACTCGGAGCATGCGTTCAGGCCTGTAAGCAAGCAGGTATTGACACCGAAACCGACACACCCACCGACAACATCGACCGCACACAACTGGGCATTTACCTCGGTGCCGGCGAAGGATCGGCAGATAATCATGCGTTTTTCTCATCCATCATCAACGGCTGGAATGCCGACGACCACACGATGGATTGGGGCAAATGGACGCAAAAAGCGATGAAAACAATGGACAGTAGCCGCGAACTGGAGCAGGAACCCAATATGCCCGCCAGACACTTAGCCCTGCTGACCGGAGCGCGAGGCATCACACGAAGCTGTTTGACCGCCTGTGCCGCCAGTACCCAGGCCATCGGCGAAGCCGCGATGATCGTCCGAAGCGGCAAAGCCGACATTATGATCGCCGGCGGGGCGCATTCAATGATCCATCCGCTGGGTCAGACCGGCTTCAATCGGCTCACCGCACTTTCGACCCGCAACGACAGCCCGACCACGGCCTCCCGCCCGTTCTCGGCCACACGCGACGGATTTGTCCTCGGCGAAGGCGGCGCCGTAGTCATTCTCGAAACACTACAATCAGCCCAAAAACGGGGAGCAACAATCCTCGCCGAACTGACCGGCTTTGGCAGCAGTAACGACGCCTTCCGCGTAACCGATATGCACGAAGAGGCCCGTGGGGCCGTTGCGGCCATGCGAGCCGCACTCAAAGACGCCTCCGTTACCACCGACGACATTGACTATATCAGCACCCATGGAACCAGCACCAACGAAAATGATTCCATCGAAACACTGGCGATTAAAACCGTCTTCGGCGACCATGCCAAAAGCGTCCCCGTTAGCAGCCCCAAGAGCCAGTTTGGCCACCTTATCGGGGCGACCGGCTGTGCAGAACTGATTACCTGCGTCAAGGCCATCGAAGAAAATACCCTGCCGATGACAATGAACCTAAACGACCCGGACCCGGCACTAGACCTGGATTATATCCCGAATAAACCCCGCAAAACCGAGGTCAACATCGTCATGAGCGAGTCCTTCGGTTTTGGTGGTCAGAATAATGTACTCATCATTCGTCGCTTTACAGGGCCGCGACAGTAATGGAGCGGGCAAACTAAAAACTACGAACTAAGAACTATGAACTAAAATGATCGACATAAAACTCATTCGGGAAAACCCGCAAACATTCATCGATGCCGCTAAAGTCAAAAAGATCTCGGTCAATATTGACCGACTGTTGGAGGTGGACGCGGAACTCATCAAAAACAAGCAGAAACTCCAAAATATCGCCACCAAGAAAAACCGTGTCGGCAAGCAAATACCAAAACTCGACCCCGACCAAAAGAAAGAAGCCCTCGCCACGCTTTCCGGGTTCAAGAAGGATGAAGTTGATTACAACGAGGTCATCAAACAACTCCAGCCGGAGTTTGATACACTGATGGGACAGGTCGCCCAACCCGCCGCGGCGGAAGTACCGGTTGGCACCGATGATACCGAAAATGTCGAACTGCGAAAATGGGGAACGATTCGAGAGTTTGATTTTGAGCCGAAGGACCATATGCAATTGGCCGAGGCGCTGGATATTGTCGATGTTCCTCGCGGCGTCAAACTGGCCGGTACACGCAACTACTTTCTCAAGGGCGACGGGGCGATGCTGCATATGGCCGTGCTGCGGTTTGCGATGGACCATATGATCGCCAAGGGCTACAAACCGATGACCGTGCCGCTGCTGATGCGGGACGAGGCGATGCGCGGCACCGGCTACTTCCCCGGCGCAGAAGAGCAGACCTACCAGATGGAGCGGGATGAACTGAATTTAGTCGGAACCGCCGAAGTGCCACTGACGGCCTATCATTCCGGCGAGATTCTCGCGGAGGATTCGCTACCCGAAAAATTTGTCGCAATGAGCAGTTGTTTCCGGCGGGAAGCCGGTGCCGCGGGCAAAGACACCTACGGCCTCTACCGCATCCACCAGTTCGACAAGGTTGAGCAAGTGATCATCGCCAAAAATGACGAAGCCGCGAGCATCGAGTACCATAAGGAAATCCTGACCAATTCCGAAGAGGTGATGCAGGCCCTGGAACTGCCCTACCGCGTGGTCAATGTCTGTACTGGCGACCTCGGACGCGGACAGGTGCAGAAGTTCGACATCGAGACCTGGATGCCGTCGCGCAACAGCTACGGTGAAACACATTCGGCCAGCCGGTTTTATGACTTTCAAGCCCGCCGGATGAACCTGCGATACAAAAACGCCGACGGAAAAAATGTCTTCTGCCACACACTGAATAATACCGTCATCGCCACCCCCCGCGTGCTGATACCCCTGCTGGAACTCTACCAAAACGCCGACGGCTCAATCACCATCCCCGAACCCCTCCGCCCCTACATGCAAAACAAAGAACGCATCGAAGCAAAGTGATAAAATCAGAGCCGCGACAGTTATGAAGCGGGTATTTTGGGGGAATTAGACGCGAAAATTCTGTGTTTCCGGCGTTTTCGTTGCCAAAAACGCGGCTTTCTGTTGTTTTTTTGTTGCCAAAGTAGTCCAAAACGATGCCTTTTTTTGCCACAAATAAACTTAGGGCGGTCAAGCCGCAACCAAATAGAACGATTGAGATTACAGAAGTAAAATAGTAGTATCCTTATTTTGTCAACACTAACAAATAGAAAGGATACCAC
>NBLM01000036.1 GCA_002084585.1 Planctomycetales bacterium 4572_13
ATAATGAGTGACAGAGGTGGTCTGTAAAATGAAAAAATGAAATTACAAAAAACTAAAAATAACCGTTGACATATCTGGCTTCATAGGAGGTGTCCGGTACTTTTAAAAAATATGATCGCGGCGTTGATTCAGCAGCCGGACCATCAAGCCGCCAGAAATTACTGGGAAGTACTGAAAAACCGCCTTAAAAAGGAAGGAAGCGAGTCGGTTACAAAATGTAACCGGTTGAAAAGGTTGTCTCCGATGGCAAAAAGCGACTCACTGATGTCGAACAAACAGAACAACTAGGGGCAGGCACCCATCAGTAGCGTCGGTTCCGCTGATAAAAGGATCCGGGCAGATTTACAGACGAGTGTTTGGGTCGTTTCTTAGCCATTTTGTCTTTCCTTGTAACTGAACATTCGATTTCCTTTAAAACCGGCGGTTCTAAAAGTTACAATTCAAGTTACAATGGCTTTTGACCCTGTAAAACGGGCACAAAAAAACCTTGTAAGTCATTCACTCACAAGGGGTTAAACACAGGCGGCGGTGGGATTCGAACCCACGAATGTTGGTTTTGCAAACCAGTGCCTTAGTCCACTTGGCCACGCCGCCGTTGAAATTAAGGATCGTCAACCATATCCTTTCCGTGGAGAGATTTCAAGAGAAATTTTGCGAAAAATACGAACCCCCTAGAAACAGACCTTTTGTGTCTCGATATTTTCAAGTGATAATTTAAACAACAGTCGAACTGGAGCATCATTCTTACAAATATAGCAAATGGTGTCTATTTCACATTCATATGTTAATAAGAGGTTGCATGACAGCGGATTTGGGATATAATCCGGGGTCAACATAAATGGAGTTTTTTTCAGGAGAGACGCAAATGAGTGCACAAAATACAAATTGGGATGGTGTTCCGGTCAATATCACACGGATTACAAAATTTACCGGAGTGGGAATCGTATTGTTTATTGTATTGATTGTTGTGTTGATTCTCGCTTTCAGCTCAACAGTCTATATTGCTGGTGATGAAGTGGGGATTGTGCAGAAAAAGTTGCTGGGAAGGGATTTGTCCTCCGGACGAATTATCGCCGTCGGTGGGGAGAAAGGAATCCAAGCCGATGTACTGATGCCTGGCTGGAAGTTCTGGAAATTTCCGTGGATGTATAAGATTGATAAGAAAAAGGACTTGCAGATCAAGGATGGGATGGTTGGTCTGATCACTGCCAAAGATGGTATATCATTGCCGCCGGATATGATTTATGCTCCCGAATGGGAAGAACCGGACAAGATGCGGGATGCAAAATATTTTTTGACCGAAGGCAACGGCTACAAAGGACCACAGTTGAGCGTTCTTACACCGGGAAGTCATAAAATTAATACTGCCCTGTTTGATGTGGAAATGGTTCCGGTTCTTAATGTTCGGGTGGGGCAGGCCGCAGTGATTAAGAGTAATGTCGGAGAGCGTGTGGAAACAGAGGACCGATTGGTACCGGTCGGTAGCCGTGGCGTATGGGACAAAGCGCTGACCGAAGGGAAGTACTATTATAATACCAAGGCCTATGAGGTTATCCCCATTGATATCCGTCAGGTGAAGGTCAGCTATACAAGCGAGATGGAGACTGGTGAGCGGACGAAGGGCCAACCGATGGAGCCGATTACGGTTCGTAGTCAGGACGGCTATACTTTCCCGGTGGATGTGCGGGTTACTTACCAGATTAACCCCGAGGATGCGCCGCGAGTTGTCGCGAAGATTGGCGATGATGATCTGATCCTTGATAAAGTGGTTACACCTCGTGTCCGTGCGATTTTTAGAAATAATGCGGAAAAAGTCAAGGCGCTGGACTATGTTCAGAGCCGTACGGTACAGGAGGCACAGAGTTTAAAAATGCTGACTGAGAATTTGGCCGAATATGGCATTACCATGCTGGAGGTCAGCATCGGCGAAGTTGGTAACGAGGAAACTCTGGGTACACTGCTGAAGACGCTGACGGATCGGGAAATTGCGCTTCAGGAGCAGACAACCTTTGAGGAACAGCAACGAGCGGCCGAAAAGGAAAAGGATCTCAAACGAACCGTCCAGGAAGGAGTGGAAGAAATCCGCTTAGCGACGGCGGCTTATGGTGTAAAGGTAGCCGAGGAAGAAAAGAAAAAGATCGTTATCGCCGCTGAAGCCGAGGCCGAACAGATTCGTCTGGTGGCCGATGCGAAGGCACAGGCGTATAAGATGATTTCCGAGGTGGTCGGGCCTGGCAACGCGGCACTGCTGGAAATTATGAAGTTGGTTGCTACTGATAATATCCAGATTACACCGGATGTGATGGTTTCCGGCGGCTCCAGCACGACCGAGGCTCTGATGGGCACGATGCTCAAAGGGATGCTGGATAAACAGGCAGGAACCAAAGGGGAAAAGTAAACCATATTGATGCAGGAGTTAAGTGTGAGTCAAGCAAAGATCACCGTTGTTGGTGCAGGTAATGTCGGTGCGACGGCGGCGCATATCGCTGCGTCAAAGGGATTGGGTGATGTTGTATTGTTGGATATTGTCGAAGGCCTTCCGGAAGGCAAGGCTCTGGATATGGCGCAGGCCAAAGGGGTGTATGCGTCTGCCGGAAACCTGACCGGCACGACGGATTGGGACAAGGCCGCCAACAGTGATATTGTGATTGTCACCAGTGGTCTGCCGAGGAAGCCGGGAATGAGCCGGGATGACCTGCTGGCCAAAAACGCCGGTATCGTCAAGGCCGTGACCGAACAGATTGTCCGAACCTCGCCGAACAGCTTTATTGTCGTTGTCTGCAATCCGCTGGATGTGATGACACAGGTGGCCGCGACAGTCAGCGGGTTTGATAAGAACAAAGTGATGGGCATGGCCGGGGCATTGGATTCGGCTCGGTTTGCCTGTTTTATCGCTGAAGAACTTAACTGTGATATTGCTGACATTCGCGGCGTACTGATGGGTGGCCATGGGGATGATATGGTGCCGCTACCTCGCTTTACTTCCATAGCGGGTATCCCGCTAACCGAGCTGATGGCCCGCGACAGAATTGATATCCATATCCAACGCGCCCGCAAGGGCGGCATCGAAATCGTCAATTTGATGGGTTCCAGTGCTTATTATGCCCCTGCGGCCGGAGCCGTCAAAATGGCCGAAGCGATTCTCAAAGACACCAAGAGCATTGTAAGCTGCTGTGCTTATTGTGATAGCGAATATGGCATCGGCGGGGCGTTCGTGGGTGTACCGGCAATGCTTGGTGAAAACGGTGTGGAAAAGATCATTCAGCTTGACCTAAACGAAACGGAAAAGGCCGAACTCGTCGCCTCTGTTAATCATGTTAAGGAATTGGTTTCAGTCGTGGAAACGATGATATAGCGAAACAAAATTTCAACGAAATTACTGCACTAAAAAGGTAGGGTGGGGGTGGTCAATGGATGATTCGATTCACATGGGTATGAATGGATGTGAGGATTTCATAGCAGATGGTGTCCGCAAGATCGGCCAATGCGTAGGCCGAGCATACCGAACCATGATGGTTGTCCAGCACGGTGACGATCCGGCCCAATTGTATATCGGGAATTCCCGTTACATCCAAAATCACCTGATCCATACAGACCCGTCCGATGACGGGTGCGGCATGATGGCCAACTTTCATCATAGCGGTATTTGAAAAGCATCGCCGATAGCCATCGGCATACCCCAGCGGCACGATCGCCGCCAGCGTGTCCCGCTGAGTTGTAAACGATTGGCCATAGCTGACCGACTGGCCGGCAGGGATCGTTTTAAGGTGTGTAATGGGTGCGGTCAGTTTCATCACCGGGGTTAGTTGAACAGGCGGGTTTTTCATTTGTCGGGAATAATAGCCATACATTGAAATGCCGCAACGGACCATATCATAATGGGCTTGAGGTATTTTTATGGTTACGGCGCTGTTGGCCGCATGAATCAGGATGCCTTTACCTCTCAACTTGTCCTGCTTGAGGAATGCTTCAAATCGTTCATGTTGTTCGTTGGCGTAAGAAAGGTCTTCTTCATCGGCCGTGGCAAAATGGGTATAAATACCCGCCAATTTAAGGTTTGGACAATCAGCGATTTGTTCCAGAAGCGGCCGTGCCGATTCCGGCTCAATACCGCTTCGACCCATGCCGGTTTCGATGTTCAGATGCACTTTGAGAGCATGCGGGGTGTTTTGGAGGATGTCCCGGACGAATTTTAACGAGTCCGCCGATGCCAGCACACAGTGAAATCCTTTTTGAGCACAAACCTGAATCTCCTCGACCGATTGTGAGGAATTTACGGGTTCCAAAATAAAGATAGATTGCTGTTGGGTCATGGTGGCGACATGCAGCGCTTCATAAAAGGTTGCGACAGCAAACATATCGACACCGTCCTGCTTGAGAATATTGACAATCTCAGAGATGCCATGACCATAGGCATTGGCTTTAACAACGGCGCAGAATTTCGTTTTAGCCGGACAAAGCCCTTTCAGTTTTCGGACATTGCCCAGCAGGTTCTGTGAAAAGATATGTGCCTGCAGGTCCGGTCGAATGAGTTGTTGTGATCGATAAACTCTCATGAATTGTTTTTTTGAAGAATATTTTTTCTCAGCTTAAATAATTCTCGAAAAGCTCGCAGAATCACCTTGAAATCCGCCCCGGTGGACTCCCCGGCGGTGCGCGGATAATGATGGACACCGATCTGGGTGATGGTGTAACCTTTTCGTACGGCACGAGCCAGGATTTCGGTGTCAATCAATGCGCCGGTGCTGTGCATTTCGATGGTATCGAATATTTCGCGTTTGTAGAGCTTGAAAGCGCAGTCAATATCCCTCAGTTTCAGACCGAACAGGAAGCAGACCAGCCGGTTCCAACAGAAAGCATTGAGTTTCCGGATCATCCCGTCCTGCCGATAGATGCGGTATCCACTGACAATATCGCAGTGAGTAATCAAAGGCATCAAGGCAGGCAGTTCACCGAGGTCAAACTGTCCATCGCCGTCGGTATAAAAGACATAGTCTTTCGTAGCGGCCCGAAACCCGCTTTGAAGGGCGGATCCGTACCCCTGATTCTGCAAGTGATGGACGGCGCGTACGGCCGGATATTCACCGGCTAACTCATCGACCAGTTCAGCCGTTCCGTCTGTGCTGCCGTCATCGACGAGAATGATCTCGAAATCGCCGCAAATTTCTTTCACGACGGACAACGCTTTTTTTGTCAACGCCCGTGTGGACTCCTTTTCATTATAGCATGGAAAAAACACACTAAGTGCCGTTACCGGATGTGGGTCTGTTTGGTTTTTAAGGGAGTCCATAGTTTACCAGATATAACGGCTGTTTAAGGATTTCCAGTTTTTTCTGAAAGTTGCAGCAAGTTCTTCGAGTTCTTTTTTTTCTTCCGGATGGAACCGTGAGAGAAAACCCGCGGCTACTTCCGCACTGGCTAATCGATGGAAATAGCCGCCCTGTTTTCGGTAGTCGTCCTGTCGTTGGACAAAATCATCCAGATAGGCCTGTAAGTCGGCTGCAATTTGGGGCTTGAGTGCCGGCATTTTGCTCAACCGGGTCATCGCTATTGCTGCCGCCGGGAATGGATACTCATCAAATGCTGCTTTGGTCAATGGATACAGGTCATTAAATCGTTCACGATTCTTGTTTTCAAGAATCACCGTTAGGGTTGTCATGTTTTTTGAGTAGGCATCTGGAAAAACCGCTTTGTTTTCGAGAATCTTGTCAATCAATTCCCTGCCCTGCGGTGTTTCGATATTGACCAGCAGATGCTGCGTGCTGTCGAGATAAGCCGTCTTCCAGTTTGGCGTCTGCTTTAGCGCACGCATCAATGTTGAGTTCATTTGTGGTTTCGGCATCAGCACTACCCAGGTATCATAGTTGTTTAGCTGGTCGTTGATCCAGTTTCCCACTTCTTTCATCTGTTCCGGCGATATTCTCCCATTCCCCCTTTTTGCTTTCATGGCGATGGGACCGCCGGCATGAATTGTCTGCCACAGGCGAAATATGCTGTGGTCATAGGCGGCCTGCGCCCGCCCGTCCATGAACAGCTTCAGAGGTGTTTGACCGGTTTTCGGATCCGGCGTCTGCCCAAAGGCCACGGCGCCGCCCTCGGTCCAGTAATTGAAGACCCGGCCGCTGATCTGATTGTCATTGATAAATTCAGACACTTCAAATGGCTTTAGATGCGATGCCGTCATTCGCATAAACACACTGTTGTAGCGGTCATCGGTCGGCCAGGGATCCAGATAAACGCGTTTGTATTTATCGCCCCAAATTATTGACAGAGCAAGGACGGCCAAGGCAATGCCGATGCGAAGTCCATTTTGCAGTGTTGGTGACAGAGTGGTCGCATTCAGGATGCCGTTTTTTTTCCACTGGCGGCGTGCCGTGATCATTTGCCATCCCTGGAAAATCAACAGAGCGATGACCGGGCAGGCGACGAGTCCGGCAATCGCAATGAATCGGCGGGAACGAATGGCCATATAAATTGTCAGAAATGACAGGACAATGATTGCGAGATTGATTTTTGGCCATTGAAAATCGGTTGGCAGGGTCTCATTCTTGCTCGGTCTTCGTCCCTTTCTTTGCGTCGGGCGGGGTCGTGAGAAATAGGCGACGAGCCAAACCAGAAGGACGGCTCCCATCAAAATGCACAGGACGCCAAAGGCCTCTTGGTCGCCAACAGGATTGGGGACATTGGTGGTCTTATCCATAAAATCAAAGGCCGGTTTCCACTCATTGACCTGCCTCCACGACTCGGCGTGTTTACTGAGACTGATTTCAAAGGTATGCGTCAGATTGGTCAGATGGAACGGGTTGAAAATAATCATGGCAATAAATGCCACAACCCCGGCACCGATGGTATGATAAATCCCTTTGGCCGGCAGGGCGACAAACCGCTCTTTCTTCAAAGCCATTGCTAGGATTAACAGCCCGCCAACAATAAAAACAAAGAGAACGGACATCTGAGAACTCAATACAAAGCTCGAATAGATATCCTTAAACTGGGGGGTTAAGTTGCGGGGGACTTGCGTTAGAAAAAAGCGGGGAGCGATGCTCAGAAAATAAATAACGCCAGCCCCGATATGATAGGCGTAAAAGGGTCCGGTTTTTATATGCTTCAAAGCGGTCAGCGCAACTGAGACGGTTGCCAGAACTATCCAGATGATGAGTATTTTGTCTTTGAACAGGGTTGGTGTCGAGACATTATTTCCGAGCATTTTCTGGACCTGAAGATAATGATTATTGCCGATAAACTTATAGCTCAGCAGGTACAGTACCAGCCATAAGCCCACAAATCCCAGGCAGAGGGTCCACCGGCGCGGTAGACGCAACAGCAGATGGATTCCTGCAAATGGCACAAGCATAATAAAGGCATAGAGATACCCGCCGTGGACATTGGCCCAAAAAACGATCAGTGGCACGATCAACCAGATCAATCGATAGTTTTTAAGCACTGTTAAAACCAAAATGAGAATCAGAATCGGAACCAGTAGATTTGAGTACCCCGCGGGCCGAATATCGTAGAAAGTTCGCCCGACATACACTGCAAAGCATGCGCCGGCCGCCGAGAGCATGTCCCCGACGCCCAGCAGTTTACCGGTGGCATACACGCAGAACACCGCCAGGCCGTAAAGCACAAATTTCCAATAGACCAGCGTGTTGTAGTTGTAACTGCCATCGTCTCCGAACCAACTTGCCAGTTTATAAAAAATCAGGTGTGTCAGCCAGTTCTGATTGATCCAGCCGGTGGGATGCCATTTTTTTATGATTCCGCGCGTCCAGTCGGGATATTTTTCAAGCATTTCCTCCGAGGGGCCAGCAGGGTGGGAGTTGAAACTAAACGGCTCAACCGTATCGACTCCATGATTGGAAAAATGCCTGCCGCACCATGTGAGTCGATGCATAAAACGCGAACAGCAGCATGCCTGCGAGAAGAACCGCCTTAAACCAGTTCCGTGTTCCTGTTTTATGCGTTTGGGTCAATTCATTCATTGAGGCATCCGTTCGATTCCCTGACAACTTCCGAGTCTAACAAGTCTTTTTACTTGGCAAAACATGAAACAGGAGGTATTTAACCAGTCAGATGCACCGAAATCAAGAAAAATGCCCGGAGAACCCACATTCTCATGTCCTAATGCAATTGTATTGCCGGTTTTAATACGACAGCACAATTGATCACAAAATCACGCTGAAATTATGAACACTAAATCTAATAAGAACCGATGACTGTCGAGTTATTGGTTACGGGCTGTAGTGCTTCGGCGGGCTGGTCTTTTCTGCTTCTTTGCTTGATCGTTCGTGTTGGTGTTGGGAGCTTTTCGGGCGGCGCCTGAGCAGCCATGACGGCGTCTGCAGCGGTTTCAGCATACAAATCGGCCCCGATTTCCTCCCAAAGTCCTTCAGCACGCGAAAAGACTCCGCCGGAAAGCATAATTCGCATTTCAGGAAACGCATTGACCCCGCGAATCGTATCGATCAGACCCCGCACGGACGGGGCATCCTCGCCATTGAACCCATATAACAGAAGAATATCGGGCGCGTATCCGTGGATGAAAGTCATAACATCGTCGTTGCCGGCTGTTCCGCCGAGAAAACGGGTATCCCACCCGTCGCTCTCGAACAGGTCGTTCATCATCTGGCCGCCCAATTCGGCCTTATCTGACTCGGCGGTTACGATGACGACTCGTTTTTCCTTAATAGCTCGGCGGGGCAGTTTGTTCTGGAGTTGATTGACAATGGTTCGGTTAATGCGAGAGGCGAACGCTTCTTGGGCAGAGTCAATCTGGTCTTCGCGATACAGTTTGTCGATTTCCGTCATAATTGGCCAGATGATATCCATATAGACCTGGTGGGCGGGCGTGCCGGATCGAAGGACTTCTTCGATAACGGCCCTGCATTCATTACGATCACCTGTCAGCAACGATTTGAGGTATCGAGCTACAATTTCTTCCTTAACCATATCCGCCTCTCTTTCTTAGCTTACTTTTTCAAGTTTTATTTTCTTTCAAAATGTTAAACTGGGCAACTTCTGCTTCTTTCTATCGGGGCGAATACCAAAAAAACTTTAGTTAAAATAGGAAAGATGGGGCAAGTAGAGCAAAGGCGGGTGTTTTAAGTTAACTCTTTATAAATAAATAGATTACATTGTTTCGAGTTGTTTTGTAGGCCGATAATCTGGTAGTGTATCGATGGCGAACAGCGTTAAAATAAATAACTTTACCTATGATTAACACTTATAGGGTTTTTAGCATCCCCATTTTTTGATTTGGAAAAGCATTTCTTCGGGTTATGAGAGATCTGAATTCCCTTGACAGTTGCGGCGAGTCGAAGTATCCTGCATAAATCTTCGTAGTGGATGGACTTATTAATGTTTTTTCAAGTTAGGTGAGAGAATAATGAAAAACTTGCCCTATTTCCTTGGCTTTGTCTGTATGGCTGTCGCCTATTCGGCTTCGACGACAGAAATTGAAACACTTCGATCGCATGTTCAGGATTCGAGAACAGAATTAACCGTTTCTGAACAGGGCGTGATCTCCAAATTCTGGCGAGCATCCCTTGACCAAATGTTGCTTACGGATTCTTCCCGAGAGTGCGTCGAAATTCGGAAGCAACTGGCCGAAGAAAAAGGAAGTGAGTATCTTTCGCACTATGCCGCCACCTACATTGCTGAAGCGAAAAATGCGATTGAAACCGCGTTTGTTGATGCGCAGCGGATAGAGGGAATTGAGCAGCGTCAAATGCTTGAGCGCAATCTCATGATCCTTACGGCCGAACTGAAAAGCCCCGGATTGTCCTCTTTGGCTTTGCAGCGATTGGATGCAGAGGATGCTGTAACACGGTATTGGGCTTTCAAGGCGGTAACCAGCCCGGCGGTTATCGAGCAGTTGACCTCTGATATAACCGGCGACGAAAAAACAACCGAGGCCATTTTGAGTGGTTTCAAAAAACATATTTCCGTTGAACCGCAAGCCGAAATACAAAAGAGGGTGGTTCGTTTTTGTATGGCGTTTGATGATCCGTTGGCGCGGGATATTTTAGTGTTGATTGCAGATCGCCGCATCAAGGCCTATCGGGACTGGACCGTCAGCGATGAAATGCTGGATATAACTGTACTGACCGCATTGGGCAATGTTGCGATGCTTCGGCAGGAACCGGCCGACAAGACGCTATTTGGTCGTAAGTTTGCCGAATTATATGCCTTGATAATACAGCGCTATCTCAAGGGAAAAGACGCTCTTTCAAAGGATCAGCGGACACGATTACTGACAGTCATTGCTGAGGTCGATCAGACCGCTTTAGGGAAAACAATGGGGATTAAAACAGGGATTTTTACATCGTTAAAACGCAGGGCGGGCATGGAACGGGAGTACGAGGTGCTCTTTGGCGATCGTATGCGTTCGGGGCTGTTGGCGGAAAAGTTCAAGTTTGATTACGGGAAAGATGCCTCCGGAAAGCCCGTCACGGCCCCACCGGAACTGGGGCCGATACCGGAAAAAATATCCAGTCAGGACTAATTGCTTAAAGGAACAAAACGGATTGTGTTTCCTGAGTCGCTCAAAGCTCGATGTCTGAGTCGAATCGTGGTTAGCCGCCTTTGCTGGCTTGGCATCCTCTTGTTATTTCTTCCTGCCTGCAAAAAGGACGATCATTCTGTTTTGTCTCCTGATGAGATCATTTTAAATCAGCGAATCCGCAGCAAGATTCAGACGCTCGACCCGGCGGATGTGGGGGACACGGCCTCACACGGGGTTTGCAGCGAGTTTTATGAATCTCTGTATAGCTATCATTATCTTCGGCGGCCGCACGAAATTGTTCCGGAACTGGCCGCAACGATGCCGGAGATTAGTGAAGAGGGTATGCTCTATCGAATTCCCATCAAGCAGGGCATCTATTTCCACGATGATCCCTGCTTTCCGGATGCCAAAGGGCGGACGCTTACAGCACATGATTTTGTCTATGCCTTCAAACGCATCGCTAATGTCAAGGTGCTCAGCAAAAGCTGGTATATTTTTGATGGCCGGGTACTCGGTCTGGATGATTTTCGGGAATACACCAAGGGCTGTTCGAAAGGGCAGGTCGATTACAGCCGTCCAGTCGATGGTCTGTATGCGGAGGACGATTTCACCCTCGTTATCAAGCTTCAACGACCGTGGCCGCAGTTGATCTACTGGCTGGCCTTTCTGCCGACAGCACCGATGGCCAAGGAGGCAGTGGATTATTACGGCCCTGATATCGTCAAGCATCCGGTGGGAACCGGCCCGTATATCCTCAAACAATGGCATCGCGGCATCTATCTTGAGGCGGTGCGAAATCCGAATTATCGCGAGGTTTTTTATCCATCAGAAGGTATGCCGGAAGATACCGCCGCAGGTCTGCTGGCGGATGCGGGCAAACGCCTGCCGCTGATCGACCGTGTGTTCTGGCGGGTGGTGGTGGAGGATCAACCCAGATGGTTGCTGCTGATGCGGGGCGATATCGATATCAATTCAATCCCCAAGGACAACTTTGGGCAGGCGGTTTCAATGGGAACCGACCTAACCGATGAAATGAAGCGGCGCCGGATGCAGCTAAAGCTGTTTGACGAACCCAGTACTTTTTGGATGGGGATGAATATGAATGACCCCATTCTCGGCCAAAATAAACCCCTGCGCTATGCCATTAACCATGCCATTGACCGGGAAAAGTTTATCGACATCATTCTAAGCAGCAAGGGCAAGTGCGCCTATGGTTTCATTCCTCTTATTATGGCCGGATACGATGAAACCATCAAAGAATGGTCGCCGGGCCAATTTGACCCCCAAAAGGCGAAAGCGTATCTGAAAGAGGCCGAGCAGCTTCATGGCGGCCCGATTCCAAAACTTCGGCTTGCCATTGGTAGAACCGGCACGGTGCAAAAGCAGACATTACAGTTTTTGGCCCGCAATTTATCCGAAATTGGGCTGGAGGTCGAGACTGAGCTATATGACTGGCCGACCTATCTTGAAAAAATGCGAAACGGCAGCCACCAGATGTTTTTTTCTGGCTGGATGGCCGATTATCCCGATGTCGAGAGCTTTCTCAGCGTCTTTTACAGCAAAAATGCCTCTTGGCCCAACAGCACCAATTTCAACAGCCCTGAATTTGATGCGATCTATGAGCGGGTTTCCGTCATGCCCGACAGTCCCGAGCGAATGGAACTGTACCGGCAGGCCCAGCGAATTGTGCTTGAAGAAATGCCTTGCGCCTTTACCTATCATCGCATTGGCTATATAATACACCACGACTGGCTTGAAAACCTCAAGCCAGACCCCTACAAAGCCGATGCAACCGGCTTTGGACACCTGAAGTATTATACCGTAGATGCGGCTAAACGAGACACATACAGGAAGACATTTAAATAGCGTATGAACGGATTCATAAAGACATATCGGATTGTTCTTCTGTTTGTACTGTGTCTGTTGACACTATGTATCCCCGGTTGTTCCGAAAAAGACAATGGCGGCAAATCCGACGAAATGGTCCTGCGGCATCGCATGGGAACAAAGCTTCAAACGCTTGACGCTGGTAACATGCGGGGTGTCTATTCCATGATGGTGGGCGGCCAGATCTATGAAACGCTGTACACATTTCATTTTCTCAAGCGTCCCTACGAGTTGATTCCCCAGTTAGCTGACGGGATGCCTGAGATCAGCGACGACCATCTGACTTATATTATTCGCATTAAAAAAGGGGTGCTGTTTCAGGACGACCCGTGCTTTCCGAACGGCAAGGGCCGCGAATTGAAGGCACAGGATTTTGTTTATTCACTCAAACGCATAGCGAATATCAAATATGCCAGCCAGAATTGGTACTCATTTAAGGATAAAATTGTCGGGCTGGATGCCTTTCGTGAATACACAAAACAATTCAAGAGTGAATCTGAGGTGGACTACGGTCGAGAGGTTCAGGGGGTGAAAGCTCTCGATGATTATATGATTCAGATTATTTTAAATAAACCCTGGCCGCAAATGATCGAAACGATTTTTGCGGATAATATGTCCTCGCCGATGGCAAAAGAGGCTGTTGGGTGCTATGGGAAAGATATTATCCGCCATCCCGTCGGTACGGGTGCTTATCGCTTGAAAACATGGCAGCGCGGGAGTTATATTGAATTGGTTAAAAATGAGAACTGGCGGGGTGAATTATATCCCACCGAAGGAGGACCCGGTGATGAAGAAGCCGGATATCTGGATGATGCGGGCAAATCGGTTCCCTTTGCGGATCGACTGATCTGGCGGGTGATTGAAGAGGATCAGCCGGCCTGGTTGCTGTTTATGCGGGGGGAAATAGACGGCATGGGGATTCCCAAGGACAATTTCAATGAAGCGGTTAAGCTTGAAAACAGGGAAGTAACCGATGAAATGAAAGATCGGGGGATATCTCTGAAACATTTTGACGATCCGTCTGTTTTCTGGATTGGCTTCAATATGCAGGATCCGATTCTGGGTAAAAATAAGCCGCTACGCAAGGCACTTAGCAGGGCTTTCGACCGAGAGCATTTCATCGATCTTTTTCTAAATGGGCGAGGCCATGTAGCGCATGGTTTTGTGGCTCCGGGGTTGGATTCATATGATCCTGAGATAAAGAAATACGGTTATTCCAAGTATGATTTACAACAAGCCGGGCAATTGCTCGAAGAAGCTAAAAAGATTCACGGTGGCCCCATCCCTAAGTTGACCTTGGCGATGCCGGGAACGGATACCTTTTCAAAACAATACGGCCAGTTCATACAGCGACAGTTCCAAAAGATAGAAATTGAGCTTGAGGTTAATTATATGGATTGGCCGACTTATATGGCTGAACTGAACAAAGGGCAATTGCAGTTGTTCTCCAGTGGCGTTAGTGCCAGCTATCCGGATGCGATTGATTTTTTGACCTTATTTGGAACCAAGTATTTTGCTCCCGGAGGCAACAAGTTTTTTTACTCAAATCCTGATTTTGACGCACTGCTTGAAAAAGCAGAGGTTATGTTTCCTGCTTCGGAGCGGTTGGAATTATATCGCACGATGGAACGGATGGTGATGGAAGATTACCCCGCTGTATTTACCAGCCATCGTATTTCCTATATTTTGCATCATAGCTGGTATAAAAATTATAAACCGCATGTGTTCTCATATGGCCTCAGTAAGTATCGAAATATTGACTTAGCCGACAGAAACGGTTACAAGAGAAAACTCAAAGCGTTAAAAAAGAAAGACCAATGACGGCGTATATTATCCGACGATTGTTGTATTTGGTTCCGATTGTGATGGGCGTATTGCTGGTAACATTCTGCCTGTTTACGCTGGTTGGGGGCGATATCTCTCAACAGATCGCCGGAAAAAATGCCGACGCCGAGACGATTGCCGAGATTCGCCATGAATACGGATTCGACAAGCCGCTGTTTTTGGCGTGGGACAGCCAGTTTTTGGATCATTTCAAAAAGGCCTTTACCTTTAATTTTGGCCGTGCGCTGGATCGAGAAAAGATCGGCGAAAAAATTCTCCGCGGTGTCGGCCCCTCGCTGGCCCTGACGGTTCCGATGTTCCTTGGCACGCTGGTGATTTCCATCAGCTTTTCACTCATTGTTGCGTTCCTGCGAGGAACGGTGTGGGATCATATAATCGTCTTTTTGTGTGTGGCGGGGATGAGCATTCCCTATCTGAGTTTCATTATTTTCGGCCAGTACTATTTTGCGTACAAGCTGGACTGGTTCCCCATCTTTTACGACCCCAGTCGGCCGATCTATTTGAGCATTATTTTACCGGCTCTGATTGGTATTGTCGCCGGACTCGGTTCAAGTCTTCGCTTCTACCGCACGATTATGCTGGATGAGATTCGCAGCGACTATGTCCGCACCGCGTTTGCAAAAGGCCTGACCTCTCGCAAAGTGCTTTTCAAGCATGTACTCAAGAACGCGATGATCCCGATTGTTACCAACACCGTATTGTCGATCCCCTATCTGATTCTGGGTTCGCTGCTGCTGGAACGGTTCTTCGGCATTCCGGGCCTGGGCTATTTAATGATTGAGGCGATTAACGCGCGGGACTTCTTCGTTCTCAATGCCATGACATTTATCATGGCGTTGCTGATTGCCTTTTTTACCTTGGTAACGGATGTTTGTTACGCATGGGTGGATCCGAGGGTGAAATTTGACTGATTTGCCGACACCAACTGAGAACGCAAGCGAATCGGTCAAGGGCCGTTCGCTTTGGGCCGACGGTATTCGCCGTTTGCGCAAACGCGGGTTTGCGAGGGTCTGCTTTGTCATCGTACTGATCTATTTTGCCTTGGCGGGTCTGATCTTTCTGGATGAGGTGTTCGGGTGGAATATCCCACTGTTTGACTGGCAGGAATCCGTCGGTCCGTCCTATCAAAAGCCGTGCCTGGAGTATGAATGGATGCCGGAAGGGCAGGAGGTTTCACAGAAGGGCTGGACCATTTTCGGAACAGACTTCCTGGGCCAATCTACTTTTCGCAAAATCCTCTACGGTACAAAGACATCTATTATGGTGGCATTGTTCGCCTCGGTGATCAGTTTATTGATCGGTGTCCCGCTGGGGGCGGTCGCCGGTTACTGTCGCGGCTGGGTCGATGATGCAATCGTCTGGCTCTATACGACCATCGGGACCATCCCGGGTATCATTTTGATTATGGCATTTGCGGTTGTTTTACGGTCGCAGACATTTTTTGGCATGGAGATCAAAGGCATCACGGCGGTCTATGTCGCACTGGGCCTGACAAGCTGGGTGGGCATCTGCCGGCTTATTCGCGGCGAGATCATCAAACGCAAGGAAAGCGAATATGTATTAGCGGCACGGGCGTTGGGTTGTTCAAACGGTCGTATCATTTTCCTGCATCTGCTGCCAAATGTATTTCATATCATTATTATCAACTTCTCCTTGCGGTTTGTCGGCTTTATCCATGCTGAAGTGATATTGAGTTTTCTGGGTTTGGGCGAAACCGATAAGCCCAGTTGGGGGGCAATGATTGATGCAGCGCGAACCGAACTGGCCCGCAATGTTTGGTGGGAAATGGCCGCCGCGACGGCAGCGATCTTCTTTATCTCGCTGGCACTGAATATATTTGGCGATGCCCTGCGGGATTGTCTGGACCCAAAACTGAGGACCGATTAAGCAATGACACAAAATGGCGACAATCTGTTGTCGATAAAAAATCTTTCGACCCACTTTTATACCGAGCAGGGGTTGGTCAAGGCGGTGCAGGATGTCAGCTTTGATATTCCTTTGGGCAAAACGCTGGCTGTGGTCGGCGAAAGCGGCTGCGGCAAGAGTGTAACCGCATTGTCGGTGATGCGGCTGATTCCCTGGCCGCCGGGCAAGATCGTTTCCGGAAGTATCCGCTTTAACGGCGAATCTCTGTTGGACGCATCGGAAAGACGGATGCGGCAAATTCGCGGCAATGAGATGGCCATGATCTTTCAGGAGCCGATGACCAGCTTGAACCCGGTGTTTACGGTCGGAAACCAGATTGTCGAAGCTGTGAAACTGCATCAGAAAAAAACGGGTTCCGAGGCGTGGGATGTGGCGGTGGAGATGATGAAAAAGGTCGGCATCGCCGATCCCGAACGGCGTGTGGAAGAATATCCGCACCAGATGTCCGGCGGGATGCGGCAACGGGTGATGATCGCGATGGCGCTGTGCTGTTCGCCTGCTCTTTTGATTGCGGATGAGCCGACGACGGCACTGGATGTAACGATTCAGGCACAGATTCTTGAGTTGCTGCGTGATCTTCAGCATCACCATCAGATGAGTATTATGATGATTACACATGATCTGGGGGTTGTGGCGGAAAATGCGGATGTCGTCGTTGTGATGTATGCCTCGCGGGTCGTTGAAAAGGCGGATGCCAAAGAGCTGTTTGCCAAACCGCTGCATCCCTATACGCAGGGATTGTTGCAGTCGTTGCCGCGGCTTGGCGAAAAGAAACAGCGGCTGGATGTGATTGACGGAGCCGTCCCCAACCCCCTGCATTTTCCGACGGGATGTAAATTTCATTCGCGCTGTCCGGTTGGCGCCGATGACCCGCGATGCCGGACGGAAGAACCGCCGCTGAAAGAAATTTGCCCCGGTCGTTATGCGGCTTGTTGGCACATTGGTGAAGATAGATAGAAAAGTAAGGGTATTGCTTAAACGACAATGAACCAAACGCAAAAACATCTGGTTGAAGTCAGAAACCTGAAGACGCATTTTCCTATCAAGGCGGGCCTGTTCAGTCGAACGGTCGGACAGGTAAAGGCGGTGGATGGTGTTAGTTTCAAAATTGAGGCCGGAAAAACACTGGGCCTGGTCGGTGAAAGCGGTTGCGGTAAAACAACGGTTGGACGGACGATGCTGCGGCTGATTCCGCAGACCGAAGGGGCGTTTACCTTTGATGATGTCGATGTGTTCTCATTGTCCCGAAGCCGGACGAAGGCATTTCGCAGGGATACCCAGATGATGTTTCAGGATCCCTACGGTTCACTGAACCCCCGTATGACAGTTGGGGCGGTGATCGGAGAGGCGATGGCTGTCCACCGTGTCGGTTCAAAAAAACAGCGTCAGGACCGTGTCGCCGAACTGATGGATAAGGTCGGGCTTTCTTCGGCCCATCTGAACCGTTATCCGCACGAATTTTCCGGCGGCCAGCGGCAGCGTGTCGGGATTGCCCGGGCACTCGCACTGGAGCCGAAGTTTATTATTTGTGACGAGCCGGTCAGTGCGTTGGATGTGTCGATTCAATCGCAGATCATCAATTTGCTGCAGGATTTGCAGGAACAGATGGGTTTGACCTATTTGTTTATCGCTCATGATTTGGCGGTGGTCGAGCATATCAGTGATTTTGTGGCGGTGATGTATTTGGGACGGATCGTCGAATACGCGGATCGGGATGCGTTGTATGCCAATCCCGTGCATCCCTATACTCAGGCCTTGTTGAGTGCGATTCCGGAACCGATGCCGGACAAGGATAAACAACGCATTGTTTTGGGCGGCGAAGTCCCCAGCCCGTCCAATCCACCGTCAGGATGTCCATTTCATCCGCGCTGCCGGCTGGCCGAGGATGCCTGCAAAGAGCGGCTCCAGACGCTGCTTCCAAAAGACGGCAACGACCAGCATCTGGCCGCTTGCTGGAAAGTAAAATAATCGACCTGAGCTGAATTCAATTGACAAGGGGACCATTTTTCATTAGAATAGGGGGGTGAATTATTGAGGAGTTTTTTTTGAGCGATACCAACAATACGGACATACTGAGTATCAGGATAGACAACGGTGTTTTTGTTGTTTCTTTCAGGCAGGCATCCATTGGCGGCATCGGAGAGGTGGAAAAAATTGCTGAAACACTTCGCGGTTTAATCAAGGATCCGGATGTCTGTAATATGGTGGTTGATTTTTCTGATGTATCCTTTTTCTCTTCCCAAATGCTGGGTTTGCTGGTCGATATCTGGCGGCGGATAAAAGACAAAGGTGGTACACTGCTGATCAGCGGGATCAATTCCCAATTGACACGGGTCTTCCGGATCACACATCTGGACAAATTATTCAATTTTCATGAGAATACCGAAGCGGCACTTTCTGCGCTGCGCAAAGTTTAGTATGAAAAACCAGTTGGTTTTTTTTCAGAAAGGGTACAGCCATGCATTTAGATACACAATTTTCAATCTTTATGGTCAATAAGCCCGGCGTATTGTCTCAGTTTTTGAATGTGCTGGCTCACGAAAAAGTGAACATCGTCGCGATGACAATGATGGATTCGGTCGAACACGGTGTGATGCGTCTGGTGGGGACCAAGGCGGCAAAAATCCGTGATATCCTGAAAAGGATGAACATGCAGTTCAGCGAGTCGCAGGTGCTGTGTATCAACCTGCCGAATAAAGCGGGGGCCTTTGCGGATGTTGCCGAAAAGCTCTCCAAATCTCATATCAACATTTCTTATGCCTACTGCACCGCCGGAGCGAGGGGCGGCAGAACAACCGGCGTTCTGAAAGTGGCCGATGTCAAAAAGGCCATCAAAGTTCTGGAAGGAATCTCAACAGCGACCCACAAAAAAAACAGCAAAACAAAAAAAGCCGTCCGCCGCAGTCCCGCATCCAGAAAATAATACGGTGTCCTGTGTGGCATGGGCTTCCAGCCCGTGAGGTGCAACCCTGTCAATCACGGCCAGGATGGCCGTGCCACGATTGATGTTATTCCACCGTAACGCTTTTGGCGAGGTTTCGGGGTTTATCGACATCGTGGCCGCGGAGAACGGCGGCGTGATAGGCCAGCATTTGCAGCGGGACGACGGTTAGCAGCGGCTGAAGCTGCTCGACGGTGTCCGGCACGGTAATCAGATGGTCAGCGTATTGCTTGATATGCTCATCGCCTTCGGTAGCGACGACGATGGTTTTTCCGCCGCGGGCGCGGACCTCTTCGATATTCCCGATGATCTTTTCATATTGTGAGCATTGGGTTGCGATAAACACCGTTGGCATCTCGTCGGTGATCAGCGCGATGGGGCCGTGTTTCATTTCCGCCGCCGGCAATCCTTCGGCATGGATATAGCTGATTTCCTTGAGCTTTAAGGCACCTTCAAGAGCGACGGGATAATTGAGTCCGCGTCCCAGAAACAGCCAGTTGTCCTTATCGATATTCGCTTGAGCGATCTGCTTGATCTGTTCGTTCTGGGTCAGGATGTGTTCCACCTTTTTTGGGATTTCCGTCAATTCTTTCAAGAGCGCTTGTGCAATATCGGCGCTGAGGTGTCGTCTGCGGCCCAATTCAATGGCCAGCATGGTCAGCACGGCGACTTGTGCGGTAAATGCCTTTGTGCTGGCGACGCCGATTTCCGGTCCTACACGCAGATACACGCCGGCATCGGTCGTTCGAGCGATGGTTGATCCGACGACATTGACAACACCCAGTACCGTGGCGCCGCGTTCTTTGGCCTGTTCCACTGCGGCCAGCGTATCGGCGGTTTCGCCCGACTGGCTGATGGCGATGAAAAGAGCACCCTCGTCAATAACCGGATTTCGATAACGAAACTCACTGGCATATTCGACTTCGGCGGGTATCCTCGCCAACTGTTCAAACAAAAACTCACCGACCAATCCGGCGTGCCAGGCGGTGCCGCAGGCGGCGAGAATGACGCGCTTGGTCCGTGTCAGATCCCGCAGTTGATCTTGGATGCCGCCGAGGACAACACGACCGTTCTTGACATCGACACGGCCGTTGAGGCAGGTTTCGAGAACCTGCGGCTGCTCGGCGATTTCCTTTTGCATGTAATGGTCGAAACCCTCCAACTCGATCTGGTCAAGTGAGATTTCGATTTCCTTCAGTTCTTTCTGCACCTCTTTGTCGGTGATCGTTTTTGTGGTGAAGCCATCTTTCCGGATGCAGACCATTTCGCCGTCGGAGAGATAAACCGCCTGCGAGGTATGCTCGATAATCGCCGAGGTGTCCGAAGCAATAATAAACTCATTCTCACCAACGCCGAGGATGAGCGGGCTTCCATTTTTAACGCCGATCATGATATCGGGGCAATCCAGGCACAAAATGGCAAGGCCATAGGTTCCGTGTATTTCGTTTAAGGCCTGCTGGACGGCCCATTCAAAGCGGTTATTTCTTTGCGGCGTATTTTGTCCGTCACGGGAGAGATTCTTTTCGTAAAAATAGCCGATTAGATTAGCGACGACTTCGGTGTCTGTCTCGCTTTTGAATGTGCATCCTTCCTGGATGAGCCATTTTTTCAGGATGGCATAATTCTCGATGATACCGTTATGGACGACGGCGATTTTTCCGGTGCAGTCAATGTGCGGATGTGCGTTGGGGGTCGTGGGTTTGCCGTGTGTGGCCCAGCGGGTGTGGCCGATACCGACGGTTGCCGGCGAACTTGGTTCCGGGACGATTCCCTCCAGGTTCGCAATGCGGCCGCTGATTTTGTAGAGATCGAACGCTCCGTCTTTGAGCAGGGCGACGCCGGCGGAGTCATAGCCCCGATATTCCAGCCGCCTGAGGCCCTCGATGAGAATTGGCTGAGCTTCTTTTTTGCCAAAATACGCAACTATTCCACACATCGTAAAATCCTCAAATCTTAGGTTTTTGTTATGGATACAGCGGTTCTGTCTGTATCTGATTACAGTATCGTCAAAATCACGCCTCCCGTAAAGCAAAATCTGAAGGTCGAATTGACTTTGTTTTTTTGCTCCGCAGTTTGTTCATAGTTCTTAGTTCCGGGAATTAAAGGAGTTAGCAGGATTTTGCTATTCAATAGGGTACTTGCTTAATTCAATGTGCATCCATGTCTTATGGCGTAAGCCCAGAACTGTTGCCATCGGCCTTTCGTTAGCTTCAATGAACGCAGGGCTGAAACACAACTGGGCCCCCTCATCTTTCCATCTTGACCCGGAAATACACATCCGCTGTTTTATCAAAACTTTGCAGGCGGCCTCGGTAACACCACTGCCAATAGCGAGATTATTTTTCAAATAGCTCGAATAGGCCATCTTAATCTTTGTGGTTTTTGTAATAGGTTATCACCTGACGAATTTCTTCATCGTGGTCTTGCCCCCCAAAATTAGTCCACCTTTAGTGAGAGATTTCCTGTGAAAAGTAGTAAATAGGGCTTGCTGAATAAAACGGAAGTTGTTGTTTTACAATGGGATGTGTTTTGTTTATACTCTGTGAAGTGAACGGAATTCGGATTCAACCAGCCAAAACCCT
>NBLM01000037.1 GCA_002084585.1 Planctomycetales bacterium 4572_13
GTCTGAGGTCGCTGCGATATCCGGTTCGGCGCCAGTCGTTTTTAATGCGGCCAACGAAGCCGCCGTAGCGGCATTTTTAGAGGGACGCATTCGCTTTGGCCAGATCGTCGAACTGATCGACCACTGTTTACAAGCCCATACCGTTCAGGAACATTTGACACTTGAAGAATTATTAGAGATTGATACCTGGGCCTGGCGGGAAGTAGCCGAGCGACTGGATCGTAATACAACCATCGTTAATTGAAATTTTGTGTTTGATAATTTTAGAGGATTTTCATGACAGAGCAGAATGAACAAACCCAACAGGATTCATCCGAACCGCAGGCGGAACAAAATAATAACAAACAATTGATCCTTTCATTGGTTATTGCCGCTGTGGCGGTCGCATGGGGCATTAAAAACCCATCCACCGCCCTTCGGGTTCTGGCGGTTCTGTTGGGATTTGGCGGCATTATAATGATTCACGAGTTTGGACACTTTATCGTAGCTAAACTCGGCGGGATCAAAGTGGAGGCCTTTTCGATCGGAATGGGGCCGGTGATTCTGGGCATTCGCAAACTCAAAAAGGGCTGGAAGATTCGTTTGATGCCGAAGATTGGCGAAGAACAGCAGGTCGAAGAAGGCGATAATGAAACCGAATACCAGATTGCTCTGTTACCGATTGGCGGCTTTGTCAGAATGCTGGGCCAGTCCGATACCGGTGCCGCCGATGAAAACGATGACCCGCGTTCCTATTCAAATCGCCCCGTCTGGATTCGGATATGTGTGGTGTCGGCTGGGGTGGTTTTCAATGCTGTTGGCGCGATTGTGCTGTTTATGGCATTATATATGAACGGTATCGATTTGCCGGCTGGTATTGCCGGCCATGTTGCTGTAAACTCGCCCGCTTATGACGCCGGTATAAAAGCCGGAGATAAGATCGTCGAAGTCAATGGTGACTATTTTACCGTTGACGGTGAACGATGCGTTGATTTTGAGAGTATTTTTCAGGCGGCCCTGTTGTCGTCCGGAGAACCCGTCTCCTATGTTGTGGAGCGATTGGACGGGACAAAAGAAGAAATCAAATTGATTCCCGAAAAGCCCGCCGGATCCGAAAAATCGCTTCGCTTTACAGGGATATCAAAAGCCAACACTTTAGAGATTGACCCCGCCATTGCGAAAGTCCCCGAGTATGTGGACGATCTATGGAATACAAAGAAGCTTCGTCCCGGTGATGTGGTCAAAGCCGTAAACGGCCAGGCGGTTCAAACCCCCTGGAGTTTCGCGGAAAAAGAAGCTGAGGCATTCCGCTCGGAAGTCGAACTGACCGTTTCCCGCCAATGGCCGCTCAGCGAAGACCCGGATGCCCCGAGAACTATTGCCACAGTGAAGTTGCCGATGACGGTGGCTCCTGTCTCGGATAATTTCCGAAACGAATACGATTTGACCCATTTTTGCTCAATGGTTCCCCGGCTGAAAGTTGAAGAGGTTGCGGGGCCGAGCAAATTCAAACGACTTGCGAATTGGTTTACAGAGACAGTCCTTCGTCGGGAAGTGGATGAATCTGCTAACGATTTTCTGCAGAAAGGTGATATTCTGCTCAAAGTAGCCGATGTGGACTATCCCAATTACAAACAGCTTCGAGACTTGACAAACGAATACAAAGATAAAAACCTTGCGATAACCGTTCTCCGAAAGAACGATGCGGGTCTTGCCGAAGAGATGGGCTTGACGGTTCATCCGAAAGCCAGGACAGGGAGCAAGCGTGTAACGGTTGGGTTTGCTCCCGGATTGGATATGGAAAGCCCTGTTACTGCGCAGGTGATTTCCGCATCCGGGCAGGCAGCGATTTTGGATATTCCGGCCGGTGCTGTCATTGTTGCAGTGGACGGCCAACCGGTTAGTAGTTTTTACGAGATTGCTGATTTACTTGTGAAAAATAAGGGCCAGAAGGTCAGCGTTGATTATCGCTTTAATGGTGAAGCCGGCGGAACAGCCGTGGAAATTTCTGAATACGAGCCAGTTCACGCTCAGGCGTTAATCGCGGTGTACCTCCCATTTGCCGAGCTGACGCAGCGATTCAAAGCGTCCAATCCTCTTAGAGCGATTAAAATGGGGTCCAAAAAAGTCTGGCAGTTTATCGCGGGCAATTATGTTACTTTGGGGCAGTTATTTAAAAAGGATGGGATTCCGATGTCGGCGTTGAGCGGCCCGGTGGGCATTATCTCGATGACCTATCAGGTAACAGAGGCCTCTCTGGGGCGTTACCTCTATTTTCTCGGCCTGATCAGTTCCTGCCTGGCAGTAATGAATCTGATGCCGATACCGGTTCTCGACGGTGGCCACATTGTCCTTTTGATCATCGAAAAAATAACTGGCAAGCCCGTTCACGAAAAGGTATTGGCGCCGATTATGTATATCGGGTTGGCACTGATTCTGGGATTGGTGCTGGTGATTACTTACAACGATCTAATCCGCATCCTTTTTTGAGCGTAGTTTTCGCTTTTTGCGGGCGTGGTGTTTGCGTTTAAATTTCCGCCGGTTCAGCTTGGGTCGCTCGCTCACCAACGGTTCGGTGGGGGCCAAGAATAACTGCCGCGCGGGAATATTTACCGCCGCGATGCGGACTTTCATTTTTTGCCCCAGATGCACACTTTCGCCGGACCACTTGCCGACAACGGCCTGCGCCCGCTCGTCATATTTCCACTCGTCCAGCCCCAGGTCGCCCGGCTCGATCATCCCTTCGATTCCGAAAGTGGTACACTGGACGAACACGCCAAAGTTCGTCAGCCCCGACACAACGACGGCCATATCCTCACCGACCCGCTCCGATAGCATCTGTAAAATCAGCACGGTCTTGAGTTCTTTTTCCGCACTCGCCGCCTGCTGTTCCGTAAACGAAATATGCTTGCCGATCTCAATCAACTCCGCTTCGCTCAGCACTTCATCGGGCCCGAGTTTGTTCAGTCGTCCCTTGATGAGGCAATCGATCAGCCGATGCACCAGCAGGTCCGCATACCGCCGAATCGGGCTGGTAAAGTGGCCATAGTGCGTACTGGCCAGCGCAAAATGCCCAATATGCAGCGGCGAGTATTCGGCCTTTTGCATCGTCCGCAGCACACACAAATTTACCGCATGAGCCAACGGCGTATCTTTGACGGCCGCCAGTAAATCCCCAATCGCCGCACGGTCCAGATGCCGTGGTATCTTCAGTCCGCACACCCGCACGAATCGCCCCAATTTCGTTGTCGTCATCGCGTCCGGATCCGGATGAATCCGCCGCATAAACGGCACACCAAACCGATCCAGCAATCCCGCCACCGCTTCATTGGCCTCGACCATAAACATCTCAATGATCGTATGCGGATAGCAATCATCCGCCGGGTGGGCATCAATGACCTGCCCGTCATCATTATACTCCAGCTCCGTTTCCGGCAGATCCAGATGCAGCATCCCGGTTTTTTCGCGGCGTTTTTCAATCGCGCGGGCCAGCGACTCCATATCTTTCAGCAGCGCGACAACCTCCCCGGCATATCCTTTCGCATCGCCTTTCAGAATCGCGTCCGCCTCTAAATAAGTCAATCGCTTTCTCGAACAAATCACACTGTTGTCCACTTCACGGCCCAGAACATTACCCTTGATGTCATAAGTAATATAGACGCTCTTGGCAAACCGCCGCTGGTCCGGCTGAAGCGAACAAATTCCGTTCGATAACACTTCCGGCAGCATCGGAATCACTTTCTGCGGCAAATACACACTATTGCCGCGAAGTCGGGCCTCTGTATCCAGTGGTGAATCCTGTTCAATAAACGCACTGACATCGGCAATATGCACCCCCAACTGCCAGTTTCCCGAAGTGTCTTTTTTTAAGCTGATCGCATCATCAAAATCCTTTGCGTCCGGCGGGTCAATCGTGATAATCACCGTATCGCAAATATCGCTTCGCCCTGCGGCCCTTTCAGATGTGAAGTTTTCGGTTGCCTCACGCGCCTGTTGACGACATTTATCGCTGAACGCATCCGGCAGACCGTACCGGGTCATAATCGAGCGGATTTCCGTATCGTATAACCCTGCCTCACCCAAAACCTCGACAATCGCCCCGCGAGCCGCCGCTGTTTCCGTCGGATAGTTTACGATTTCCAGCACGACCTTATCGCCCGCTTTGGCCCCGCTGGCCGCTGCATCATCAACCACAATCGCACGATAAAACCCCCTGCTCTCCGGTTGCACTACCCACACTCCCTGTTCCCGCTTCAGCGTCCCGACGAACTGGTCGCCGCCGCGTTCGATGATATCGGTAATAATGCCGCTGTATCGCACTTGACCGTCGCGACGACCCTTTTTAATTGCACGGGCCGCGACGACATCATTATTCATTGCGCCAGCCGTGTCGGAAGGACTGACGAACAGATCGCCATAGGCATTCGGTTGTAGCGGGATGATGAACCCGAACCCTCGTTCATTCGCGCGGAATGTCCCGATTACACGATGTCCCATTGCGGGCAGATTGACATTTTTCCGGTTGTCGATGACAACCTGCTTACTGTCTCGCAACTGTTCCAGTGCTGCCTGAAAGTTTGCGAACTGTTCTTTGGGCAGACCGATATCCGTTGCCAGTCGGCGAGGACCCACGGGTGTGTAATCCTTTCGCGTCAGCGTCGTCAGTATTTGTTTTTTAAGAAGTTCCATAGTGTTTTTTTCAGGCCATAAAAAAAGCGTCCTGCCGATGAGTGTATCGACAGGACGCCGGATTGTCTATGAAGAAAAGCAGTTGAGCCGGGATTAGTCGGCTTTGGCCGCTAATGCGTTGACCCGCTGCGTCATCCGCGACTTGATGCGGGCCGCGGCGTTCTTATGCATGGTGCTGGTCGTCGAAAACTGATCGAGCTTCCGCGTCAGGGTTTTAAGCTGATCCTTTGCCTTGGGTGCATCGCCGGCGTCGAGAGCCGTTTCAAGATGCTTGATCTGTGTCTTCACAATGCTCTTTCGCGCACGGTTGATAACACGCCGTTTGGCGTTCTGACGAACCCGTTTTTTGGCTGATAATGAATGTGCCACTTGCTATTTACTCCTAATCTTCATTGTTTCAATCATTTTATAATCGAGAGACCACTCTCGAATTTACAGCAGGAAACCACTCTATTTACCATTTTTTCTCAAAAAGTCAATACGCTGTCCCACATCTTTATAACTAAAATCAGTTTGGGCCAGTTTTCGATACAGTTCCAAAGCCCGATCTGGCTTGTCGGAGGCCTCGTAAGCCCTTGCCAGATTGTACCTTATGTCTTTCGCAATGGTTGAGTCCTTATTAACACAATTTTCCAGCGCCTGCTGAAAAATATCGACCGCATCGTCTTCCCAGCCCTTCAAAAGGAAGCACAGCCCCATTTTATCCATCGAGACAACCTTGAGCCGTGGGTCTTTTCGGGACTCCTGGAACATCGGAATCGCCTGGTCAAACCGCTGGGCCTTAATCAGCGTCCGGCCATATTCATACTTAAACCGAAGATCGGTGGGGTAATTTCCCTCGCATTTCTCGAAATGATCCAGTTCCACCTCATCCAGTTGATGCTGGAGTTGCTGAAGTTGTTTGGGCAGGTGTTCGTCCTGCGGCTCTTTTTGGATTTGCCTCGTCAGCGAGCGGATCTGCTGTTTGAGCTTTTTGATGCGAAATTCACCCAATCGTTTTAGAAATGTGAAATCCTTTGATTTCGCATAAGCGTTTTCGAGTACCCGGATAGCGTCCTGCTGGCCCTGCGGGGTTTCGAGATTGAAAAAGGCACTGGCTAATTCGAGGATATTCGTAGCGGTTTCGTATCCATCTTCGATTTTTTTGCGGGCTTTCCGAACGGCCTCTATTTTGACCTCATCGCTCCTGATAACATTTCCCTGATCCTGGAGTTTATCCTGTGCGTCTCGATCCCTGATCGAATCGCGAAAACTTTCAGTTGTGCCGTACTTGCCTTTCTTCATGGTCATCGCGGCTGACAGATCTCGCAGTTCGTCCCGCAACGGCCCGTCTTTGGGGCGTATTTCAAGGGCACACTGACAGGCGACAACCGCGTTGGTAAACATCGCCATTTTTTTGTAAGCGTCTTTGAGCCGGATAAATCGATCGAATCGAACCTTGTCGGATTTATCGGAGACCTTGGCGGCCTCGAAGATAATATGCGCGATCCATTCGGCGGTACGCAGATACCCTGCTTCGGTTGCGGCGGTCAGCACGGACTCCGCATAGGGCAGGTGGTCAGGGTCTTTGGCCATCAGGTATTCGGCGTTGAGCATTTTTTCCAGCGGCGTCTTGCCTTTCAGGCGTTTGACCCTTTCGACCATAGATGGTTTTTTGCAGCCCTTGCCCTGACGAATCAGGGCCAGTTGCCGCAACGGGGCGTGGCCGTCCTCCAGCGCGTCCGGTGCCAGACGCAGACCGTCCAGATACAACTCGATCGCATAATCGAAATTATTCGTCGTGGCCACTTCCTCGGCTCGTTCAAAGAAGGCCCGTGCCTTTTCAAGGGCTATATCACAGGGGTCTTTTTCCATTTCGCTCATTTTAACTGTCTTAATTCGCTGTTGCTGTCGCCGCATCTTACTGTTTTCGACCAATTTATACAACACAATTAGCAGTTGGTTTCAAAAGCATAGGGGATTGACATTTTTCTGAAAAATCTCTTTCTACCGGAATGGGTGTTTTTGGCCGCAGTCATATTCAAAGACTGTTTTCCGGAAATCCGATTTTTACTGATATCCATCGTCCCGGAGGAAAGTAGGCACAGATACAAAATGCCTTAATGGCAGAACATACCAGTTCGACTCTTCTGAGTTATCGGCCTTTGCCGACCTTTTTTTTATTTCGATGTAAATTCATTTGTTAGCCATCGGCTGTTATTATCGGGCGAAGAATCTGTAACATCTTAAACAAGTTCATCTTGCAGTTTGTTGGGATGGAGTGTTTTTTGATATTTACCGTTGGAAGGGTTCTTTTCTGTGTTAATTTGACCGAAACACAAGGGTAACTTAAATTTTACAAGTGTGGAGATTTGAGTTTTTTGGGATGATAGGCATCGGTGCAATGACTAAAAAAACATGGATCGTGTGGGCGTTGTTCTTGCTGCTGCCGGGCATTGTCGGGCTGAGCATCCAGCATACGCAGAAAAGCGCCATGCAAAATCGTATCGCTCTGGCCGCTCAGCAGGTTGACGATAGTCCGGCGGCCCAGGAATACCTGAAAATGTATGGACAGTGGTCCGATTTGCCCGCTGAAGAAAAAGCTGACAATCCCTGGGGATACGATTTATACGGTGGCGGCGATATTCAGAAACGGCTTAGTGAGGGGCGGCTCGATCGACTCTTGGCGGATATTCCGACCTTGGAACAAGGTATTGTGCATTATCCGGACGAATTAGCGGATGTTATGTATGGGCCGGGATGGCAGCAGGAAATAGACGATTACAGAAACGAACGAACAACGGCGGAGATGGTTCTGATCGGTTCGATATTTCTGTTGGCCGGTGGGGGGTTGATTCTAACAGGCGGACTGGTTAAATGGATTGCCCTGCACATCATAAAAAAGCGGTCTGAAAACACTGAAATAACGGATTCGCAGACCGAGGAGACTGAAGATGTCCCAGTTCCCAATGAGGATACGGTAGAATCTTTGTCAACTGAGAAATCCCTCTCACAACCGAAAGCCGACGATTCACCCACGCAGGAGAGTGGGGGGTATTTTCGATCTTCCTCAAAAGCGATTCAGGACGGCGCATCAAAATCTGATGACCCTAAGGCGACAGAGCTTCCGATGAAGCCGACGACACCAATGTTTAATCTCGAAAAAAAGAAGCAAAAAGATTCGTACTTTGGTTGGGCCGTTGAGCCGGATGGGACGGCGGAGCTGGAAACATTGATGACGACCGAGCCGTTGACCAAAGAGTTGACGGAACTGACTGAGGAGGTTTCGGCGATTCGTCAATTTGCGGCGAGTCAGCAGGATCAAATGCGGAAATTGCAGGACGGTTATGACTGGATGATCATTCGCCGGTTTTGTTTACGGATCATCCGTTCGATTGATAATATCGATGATCGTGTTATACGGCTTCAGGCGAATGGTGAAGACGCGGCAGCTTATCTTGAAGATATTAGGGACGAACTGGTTTTTGCGATGGAGGCCAGCGGCATCGAACAGTTCGGGCCTGATCTGAATGTGCCGTTCAAAGGGCTTGAAAAATACGCCGAAGCCGTTCGAGAACGAATCTTCACCGAGGACAGCGATCTTGTTGGCTGTGTCGCCGAGGTCGCTCGTCCCGGTTATCAATATTTAGTGAATGATGATGATGTTAAAATTGTTCGATGCGCACAGGTTAAACTGTACGAGTCAAAACAACCTTAATAGGGAATCGAATTATGAGTACAATAGCAGGAATCGATTTAGGAACAACCTTTTCAGCACTAGCTCGGCTTAATGGTATCGGTCGTCCGGAGATTGTCCCCAATAGCGAAGGCGAACGCATTACGCCCTCGGCCGTCTATTTTGAAGAGGACCAGGCCGATGCGATTCGGGTGGGTCTGGAAGCCGTCAACTGCCGTCAGTTAAATCCTGAACGGGCGGTGCGATGGATTAAACGGCATATGGGGGATCAGGATTGGAAAAAGGACATCGACGGCCGCGACTGGACACCTCAGGAGATTTCCAGCTTGATCCTGAAGAAGATTAAGCAGGATGGTTCAGTTGAAAGTCCCATTGATGATGTCGTTATCTCGGTGCCGGCTCATTTTGATGAGGTTCGCCGAAAGGCAACAATGGATGCCGGTACACTGGCGGGCTTAAATGTCATTGGTATTGTGAACGAACCCGTTGCTGCCGCATTGTATTATGCGACCACGCAAACGGTCAAAGGCCGCGTTCTGGTTTATGACCTTGGCGGTGGTACATTTGATGTAACGATATTGGACATTGACGGCCAGCAGATGGATATTATCTGTAGTCAGGGCGATCACGCCTTGGGCGGTGTGGATTTCGATAAGAAGATCGTTGAACTGTTCGAAGAGGCCTACCGTAAGGAACATCATGTTGAACTGATCGAAAACGAGCAGGATCGCGCCAAATATGAGGACGAAGCCGAAGATGTCAAGAAAACACTCTCGCGGCGGGACTCGGTACGAAAGATATTATACGGTGCCGCCGGTTCTGTTCGCATTGAAATCACTCGCGCCCAGTACGAAGAAGCGATCCAACCCCTGCTTGCCCGCACCGAAATACTGGTTGAGGTGGCGATGGAAGAGGCCAAAAGCAAGGTGTCTGATATTGAAAAAGTACTTTTGGTTGGCGGCAGTACAAGAATGCCCGTGGTGCGTCAGCACTTGGCCAATAAGTTCGGTTTTGAGCCGGAGGTGGCGGTCAATGTTGACGAATGTGTCGCGCTGGGTGCGGCAATCCAGGCGGGATTGACGCTGATGCGGGAAGATTCTAAGAAAGTCGCGGCGGGGATTGCGACTGGGCTAAAAGAGGTTCAGCTTAAAGATGTCTGCAACCACAGTTATGGAACGATTTGTGCCCCTGTGGACGAAGAAACCGGCCAGCATGTCATTCGCAACTCGATCATTCTTCAAAAGAATACGCCGCTGCCCTGTGAGGCCACGCAGACATTTTACACGATGGCCGATGGCCAGACCCAACTGCAGGTCTCCATTACGCAGGGCGAGGACGAAGATCCTGATTTTGTGAACAAGATCGCGACAGAGATTTTTGAACTGCCTGCCAATCGGCCTGCAAACCAGCCCATCCATGTGCAGTACAGTTATGATGTTAATCAGCGAATGCACTGTCGGTTTTTGGATGAGCAGTCGGGTCGTACGCTTGAAGTGGAATTTTGTGCCGGTCAGAGCGGTCAGATGACAAAGACAGATATAGAGCTGGCGGCTAAAGAACTTAGCGCCGTTAAGGTTCAATAAGATGGCTCCGAGATTATGATTTGGCTTATTGTAACAGTTTGTTTGTTGCCGGTCGCCTTGGCAGCGGTGTGGTTTTCGCCGTTGCGTGAGCGTCTGTTGTATCTGTTTTCCTCAGCGTACTTATGTTTACTTCGGGGGGGTTCTATCTTTGACCGTTTTCAATTCACATGTCGTGTGGAGCAATTTTCCGACGAATCTCAACCGGTTCGTCAGGATCAGTTTTTCCGAATTCAGATTCTTGGCCGTATTCCGACCGAGCAGGATAATGTCGATACGGATGTGCAGATTGAAATTCTGGATATTACAGAAGGCCGGTCCCATTGGCATCAGGTTCTCAGCGGCGATGAACAGTATCGTGATGAGAGAACCGCCGAGTTTCATTCGATTCAACATAACGGCATTGTTCCTGATAAAAATGCGGTGTTGGCCCGATGGGTTACGGTGGCACAGTTTCCATGCCATATTCTCAGGTTTGCCTATCGGGGCCGTCGAAAATTGCTGTTTCGTGCAACGGTGATAGATACTGCCACCGGGGGGAAAATGGTCTCCGCCCAAAGGGCCATTGAGTATGTCTATTGCTCTGACGGATATCGAGAAGTTCACGGCCGGCGACTTGAGGTGCTGGGGGCCTGT
This sequence comes from Planctomycetales bacterium 4572_13, assembly GCA_002084585.1. Classification (GTDB taxonomy): domain Bacteria; phylum Planctomycetota; class Phycisphaerae; order Sedimentisphaerales; family Anaerohalosphaeraceae; genus 4572-13. The sequence goes on from NBLM01000037.1 coordinate 10,561, forward strand.
GTTGAATTGTCGGCGATGGTTCTTGGCGCGCCGCCTTATTCGGAGGGCGTCAGGGATTTGTGGTCTGAATGGATCCGGCAGAAAGCCGATGTGTTTGTGTCCGCAGATGAAGCGGTCGGGACAATCAAAACCATCCAGAGCCGTTTTGCAGGCATGACGATGCAGCCGTCATCGGATATTATATTGGCTTACGGAAAAAATGCGGATCGGTTTTTTGCGATAGAGCTTGCGCTGCAAACGGCCAGCCTTGACGGTGTTGTCAGTAAGGAAAATCTCGAAAAACTTTTTCAGGCCTCACAGATGCTTGAAATCCAGCACGATCGTTTTTTAAGTGTTGCGCAGAAACGCTTGTTATCATCCGACTGCCGGATTGAAGACCCATCACAGTTACTGGGGATTACCTCAGAGATGGATGATGATTCTTTCCGAAAACAGTTGAACGACGAATATCGAAAGTGGAACGCGCGCGTCACACATCCTGATGCCCGAATTCGAAGCCAGGCCGAGCGGACCCTGACCCTGATCGCCAAAATTCGAAGTCAATCGTTCCAATCCAGCGTTTGATTTTTCGAACCCAATCCCCTCCGGCCAAAAAAACATATCTTCCTTTCATCCGTATCATTGAGTACTGAATCCCATAAGGAAAAAAAGCTTACTGAAGGCATAGCTTAAAAGCATGGTTGTTAGAGTCCCAATTACGATCAGCCAACTCCACGCCAGTTCGATTGTGCCGTACTGTTTTAATAAAAGCAGTGTGACCATGCCGGCGGTACTGAGGAGCATCGCGGCGATGTTTGCGTAATTGGCTTTTGTTTTTGTCAATGTCCCCAGCAGAAAAACGCCGAGAGTTGCACCGCCGGTTACTGAAAATATCTGAAAAGCGAACCATAGGACATTTTCCACCGGGCTGCAGGCCAAGGCGATGATGGCCAACAGAACGCCGAAACCGATGATCCCGCATCGAGAAATCAGAAGATAATGCTTTTCACTGGCATCTCTGCAAATAACAGGTCGGTAGATGTCTGAGACAAAGGATGATGTTAAGGAGTTCAACGGTGAATCGATACTGGCCAGAATGATCGCCGCCAAAAGCAGCCCTTTGAGTCCGACCGGCAGCGAATAGCGTATGAAATGGGACAGCACTTCTTTGGCCTGATCGGGAGCGGGGATGTGTGGATGCTGCTGATAGAAAATATAGATGCCGGTTCCGATCGCCAGATAAAGACATAAGACCGGAAACCCTGCCGCAATGGTCATAAAGATCGTTTGTTGACTCTTACTTCGCGTTTTCACCGTCAGTAACCGTTGCATCATTTCCTGATCCGTTCCAAAGACGGCTAATCCAATAAAAAAAGCGTTCGCAGTGCCTGCCCAAAAAGTGGTTGGCTGGTTCAAATCGAAACGAAAATCAAAAACACTGAGCCGACCGTTATCGAGGGCTATTTGGATTGCAGACATCAAGGGGCCTTCCATCCTGTAGATCAAATAGACCAACAGCACTGCACCCGCGGCAAAAAACACCACCGCTTGGTAAGCACCGGCCCAGACAACGGCTTTGATCCCTCCGAATGTGATAAAAACAATGCTGACGGCGGTAAAAAGAAAGACCGTCGGAGCCAGCGACCATCCCATGATGATGGATACGCCCAGGCAGGCCGCATACAAGCGGACGCCGGATGCGATCAGGCGTGTGACAAAAAAGAATGCCGAACCCGTATATTGCGTTTCGGGTCCGAAACGGTGCCGCAGATACTCATAGATGCTCGTACAATTATATTTGTAGAAAATAGGAATAAACAGGAAACAGACGACGATGCGGGCCGCCGCAGACCCAATAAAAAATTGAAGATAACGCCAGTTTTTACTGTAGGCCGTAGCAGGGACCCCGATGATTGTCAAGGCACTGACTTCGGTTGCGACAAAAGACAGACACACAACGATGGGGGGAATGGTGCGAGAGCCGAGAAAGAAGTCGTTGGTGTCTTTTTCGCCGCGACCGAACAGGTAGGAGATCACAAAAAGCAGTGCGACCGAGAGAATAACAATACAGAGATCGGGTCCGGTTATTGTCACTGAGGGTCCTTGATAGCATTTCGAAGGGAATCATGATTTTGTTTCAGGATTTTTTGGGCCGCTTTTAAGTCAGTTTTCCGAAAGTGCATAACAATGGCGGCTTTGAGCTGACCGTCGGCCCGAACGAGTAAGGACTCTGCATGGTCTCGATTCAGATGCGTTAGCTTACTGAGGATTCGAAGGGAACGATCTTTGAGTTTATCATTAGATGCGTTCAGGTCGACCATCAGGTTTCCATAAACCTTTCCCAGTTTGATCATCGTTGCCGTGGTCAGCGTGTTAAGGACTAATTTTGTCGCAGTACCGGCCTTCATTCGGGTCGATCCGGTAATCACCTCTGGGCCGACGATGGGATTGATGACGATCTGAGCCGGGATGTGTCGGACCGCCTCCGGTGCACAGGTTATAAAAACAGTTCCTGCGTCGAGTTCTTGGGCATAGCTCATCGCGCCATGGACAAACGGAGTCAAGCCGCATGCCGCGATACCAACTACGACATCGGTAGCCGTAACCTCATTCTTTTTAAGTTCCGCTATGCCGTCGGCAGGGCGGTCTTCTGCCCCCTCGATGGATCGCACAAGTGCCCGTCGCCCCCCGGCGATAATGCCCCGGACCAGAGACGGTTTGACACCGAAGGTTGGGGGACATTCTGAGGCATCCAAAACACCCAGC
>NBLM01000038.1 GCA_002084585.1 Planctomycetales bacterium 4572_13
CATAATCAGATCCTCCATGATTTTGTAATGTGCCTTGCTATCAATAGTTATCGTCATATGACCCATTTGAAGCCCAATTTTTTAACTTTGCAAAAGTTCAGTTTTAAGTTTGAGGAATTGTCGGAGAAATGTCGAGCGGCGTAAATAATAATTTTAACTTTTTTGGTTCCGGCTTGTCCGGGTTAGGAGAAAACCATGAAAGTACGGACCGAAGACAGTTATACCGCCTGCGGACTATGCGTTGACACCTGCCCGGAGGTATTTCAGATGGGAGATGAAATTGCGGAGGTCATTATCGATAATGTCCCGCCAGAGTTGGAAGAGACCACCCAGCAGGCCGCCGACGAATGCCCCGTCGAAGCAATTGTTATCGAATAGCGGCAAAAGCCGAGTTTTATTATGCCCGAAACGGGTGGCACAGTTCAATTGCAGGGGGAAGTCTTTCTGTCCCCATCACGGCCAAGCACAGCTTGACCGTGCCACCTCATTCATTTGTCAATCAAAACGCCCCGGCCACCCATGGGAGAAACGGTGATGGGCTGGCGGACAAGATCTATGCCGGGTAAGGGTGCAAGTTCAAGAACCCAGTTGAGAGATAGTAGGCGGCCTTGGAAACTGTATGGTCCTTGGGGGATTTCAAAAGAAAAATCTTTGGAGCCATTTCCAGCGGGTCTTTCAAGCTCAATGCTATCGGCCATACCTGACTGTTTGACTGCTCCGCTTTGAGTATACCAGTGAAGGGCCAGAGTGAGCTTTTGGGGGTCTTCATCGAGTTTCCAGGAAATGGTCCCTTCTACGGTCTGGCCCGGGGCAAAAGTGTTCGCATCTGAATTTAGGCGGATATTTAGCTCATTCATTTTTGCTCCTGTGACATTCCAGTGGGGACAACGGCTATTTTGAATTCGTTTTTTATGTCCGGCCAAAAATGAACTACACCGCGAATAACAATTTGCCAAATGATCTTGTTATCTTTGGCCTCGAAAGAGTGCATAGTATCTTCCGGGATGATGATTCCAACTTGGCCGGTACGAATTTCGTCGGGGTTGGTGGTGTCGATTAATTGCATTTGATAGAACGAATTTTCCTGTGTTTTTGTGTTGCGGGATTTGCCCGAGCTGGTTGAGTACTGTATCCATTCTTTGGCCCGCAGAGTCAGTGTCAGGTGTTTAATGGACGATGTTCTGCCTCTAAATGACCAACCCACAAGAGCGGTTGATCCTAAGGGAATACTCTCTGCGCTGATTTGGATAATGGGACATGGATTGAAAAGCGCCAAAGCAAGATAGACCGCCGTGAAAGCAAAAAAGATGCTCATAGCAGGGACAATCAGAGTCACAGATGCATTTTCAAAAAAGGTACCATTGGCAATCCATTGGTACACCTCGAGGAGTACCTCCAAAACAATGATATTCCAAACAATGTTTAAGACAAGAACACCAACGAGAACAGGGATTATTCGACTGCCTTGCAGTGTTATAGGAGTTTTTTCCAGCACATGATAGCTTTTCGCCCTGATTTTGATCTTGGGCAACCAATCCTTTTTGGTTTTTCGGATTTGCGGCAATGGTGTTGGCGGAGCAAGTTGTGAGCCAATAACAAGCAAACCTATCAATGCCAAGCCGGGCGGGAAAATGGCAAATAATAATCCCTTATGAAAACCTCTTTTGAGGACAGCTTCGGACGGACTTTCGGGGTTCACATAGCAGAGGGGATTTTGAGTCTGCTTATATTCGTTTACTATATTGAGCTTTGACTTACGATTGCCTTTTGATTGCATGATGAAAGCGTATTTGTCGGATTTATAGATTTTACCATTATAGGTATATTGATAATCGATATCGAAGGTATAAGAAGTACCGTCGCTATCGGTATGGGTTTCGAGTTCAGCAGAGATAATTTTGCAGGATACGGTTGGCCAATCACGAGCATCAAGAGTTTTTAGGATTGGCTTTACAGAGAAGAACCAAGTTGCGACACATCCGCCGATGAATAGGGCGAGGCCGATGAGTAATTTCCCCTTGGGCGCTTTTGGGGATTCATTTTGCGACATCAGTTTCCATTTCCTAACGATAGAGGTAAAAATTAGCAACCAAAGCTATTCAAAAGCAATCTATGTCAAAAGTTTTTCCAAAATCTTTATACTCAATTATTCCGACGGGTGGCCGGGGTGTTATTGTACCCCCAATGGGTGGCACGGTCAATCTGTGCTTGGCCGTGTTTATCCCGACAATTCCTTGCCGCGGTTTCGGGCGGCGGTGAGGGCTTTGAGGACGATTCGTTCAAAACCGCTTTCGTTCATCACCTTCAATGCCGCTTCGGTGGTCCCGCCGGGGCTGGTAACTTTTTGGCGTAAAACAGCAGGGCCCTCGCCCTTCTCTTGAGCGGATTCAGCCAGTAATGCCGCGCCTTTGGCGGTTTGCAGGACAAGCGTTTTGGCCGTTTCCTCAGTCAGACCCAGTTCAATGCCCGCTTTTATCATTTCTTCCATTAACAGGAAATAGTAGGCCGGGCCGGAACCGCTGACGGCCGTAACCGCATCAATCAGATCTTCATTGTCAACCACAACCGCCCTGCCAACAGATGCGCAGATACTCAATGCGGTATTCATACTGCTCTCTGATGCACCGGCATTATACACCCCGCTGGCCCCGGCTCCTATCAATGCGGGTGTATTGGGCATGATACGAACAATCTGAACGACGCCCAGCTTCGCTTTAATCGTGGCGGTCGTGATGCCTGCGGCAATCGAAATCACCAATACGCCGTCTTTTAATGTTCTGGCAACGCCGTCCAATACGGCGGCCATCATCTGCGGCTTGACACTTAAAACAACAATATCGGCCTGCTTTGTCAATTCTGTATTATCCGTCGTCGCATGAATGCCGTATAGGCCCTTCAACTCATCCAGCCGTTCCGGCCGTACATCCGAAACCCAGACATTGTTCGCCTCAAACAGACCCGCACTTAGGACCCCCTCCAATAGGGCCTGAGCCATATTCCCGCCGCCGATAAATCCGATTGTTCTCATCATCTATTGCCTTTCCAGCAAATTTACCATGAAGTTCATGAAGGACATGAAGATTATATTATTGCTTTTCTTCATGATCTTCAAGCTCTTCATGGTTAAAAATATCCATTATCCCGTCAGCATGTCAAATTGTTCGGGGCTTAAGCTCTGGCGGAGTTTTTGCAGAGCTTGCAGCTCAATCTGGCGGATGCGTTCTTTGCTCAGATTTAGGTGATCGCCGATCTGTTTCAGTGTTTTCGGTTTTTTCTTAATAATTCCCGGATCCAGAGCATAATGATTCAAAATAATGTATTGTTCCCGCGGGTCAAGATTGTTTTTGATAATTGTCTGCAGGTCCCGATGGGCCTGCTCAACCGCCATGATACCGGGGAGTTGTTCAAACCGCAAATCAACGGGCAAATTCGCCATATCCGTTCCGCCGGCCCTATCAAGCCGTTTGGCTTCGGCAGGGATTAAACGGGCAAAATCTTTGACAATGGCCCAACTGGCATAGGTGCTAAAGCGATAGCCCCGCGCGTAATCAAACTTTTCCACCGCCGCCATCAGGGCGACACTCCCCTCGCTGACCAGTTCGCTCATTTGCCCGCCGACCGCTAAATGCTTTCCGGAAATACTGACCACCAGCGCCATATTGGTTTCAATGATAACTTTTTTTACGGCCTCGGCCTGTTTAAGCAACGATTCGATATGACTCAATCGCCTTGAACGGGGCTGCCCCCGCTTGATTCGATCGCACTGCTGAGAAGCCATAAACTTTAGGTAATTATACCGCCGAAACAGGGCTTCTTCCTGCTGACGGCTCAAAAGGGCGGACCGGGCAGATTCTTCCGGAAACAGTTTCGCCAGCGGTTCCGACAGGATAAGTTGCTCGGCATCGGGGCGAGCAAACTCCTCACTGGGGACATATTCAATCTTTTGACTGAACAATTCTTTGACACGCTGCTGGTTGATAATACGATAGATAGAACTTCGGCTGCGTCCAAATAATTCCATCAATTTTTTGACGCTGGCACCTTGTCGGCTCATCTTATACAATTTAACCGTTTCTTTTGATGACATCCTGCCGCGGGATTGTGGTATCGCCGATGAAATCGTTTGCTGCGAACTCATCGCATCCAAAACAGCACGAACAGTCTGCCGGGAACGACCCACTTGCAGGGCGATCTCCAATACAAGCGCGTTTTGGGTCGGGTAGTTCTTTTGGCCCGCCAATGCCTGTGCCAATGCCTGGATGTGCTTCTTCTGCTCTGTGGTCAACAATGCAAACCGTCCCGCCCGATCAATCAGTTGACTGTGATTTTTTATAAATAATTCAACCGTTGAGGCGGTAAAGCCCATTCGCTTTCGGCCGTCTGGGAAAATATAGATCTTGCCCGTCAGGCCGCGTTTTTGCCATCGACGGATCGTCTTGATCGAAACCACAAACCGATCGGCAAGCCGCTCGACGGTAAAAATCATTTCGTCCTGCTCGGATACATCGAGATGAAGCTCGGCACTGAGCTGGGCGATCCAGACACGCAAATCCGATATCAGATCCCTTCCGGAAATCAAGGGTTGATCCGGTTTTTCCGGCGGACGGTAACCGGTAATGCGATAAACAATAAAATCAAATGGATAGTTTTGGTCGCTGTCGAGAATCATCAGGAGCCCTTCGGAGGCGGTGAGCTGTTTTCTCTTTTGAGGCATCGGCGCAAACCGCAACTGGTCAAAAAAATCTCGCAGAACCGGATGATTAACCCGCATTTTCATAAACAAAACCGACTAATTGGACAACATAGCAATTTTCTAATTAGCCACAGAGAACACAGCGAAAAATTTTGACACAGATTAACGCTGATTAGCTCAGATTATCTTTGTTATAAATCTGCGGAAATCCGTGTAAATCTGTGTCTAAAATAAAATCTCTGTGAACTCTGTGTTCTCTGTGGCAAAAAAAGAACCGATGACAGTTAAGTTATATTGGCTAACGAATTTCAATGACGAACTGTTTTTCGAGGACTTCATCAAAATCGAATACGGCGTCAAAGTCTTCAACCGTATCGGTTTCCTGTGAGGTCATCCAGCCATTATCAATCATCAGATAGACAATCTCGCCAAAATCCCGCGTAGCATGAAGCCCCCACTGACCAAGCACCATCGCTGCCAAACGCCCCCATCGTTTTTGTGCCAGCCGGGCCAGACCCCACGCCAACTCCTGGCCCGAAATATGCCGGGGCGGCTGAGCGGGATCCTCCTGCTTGCGAAGTTCGTCAATGGTGGAAGCTAAGCCCTCAAACACAAACTTCAACGCCCGCCCGTCATAGCGGTCATCCTGCTGCGCGATTTCTTCGATTGTTTTTTTCATTGCAAAAGCGTCGTTTATCGGGCGGCTCGGATATACCAAAACGCATTTTCCTCGGTTTAAGATTGGCCACGCACAGTACCAACCGTCCGGCGAGGTCTTCGGGCTTATAGGCCTTGGAAATTCCGGCGAAGACATTTTTGGTCACGCCGCCGATGTCCAATTCAAGCTGTAAGAGTTTATCGGCTCCCTCGACCGCTGAGGCATTGGCGATTTTCGCAACCCGCATATCCACTTTCATAAAATCATCAAACTCACATTCAGCCGCCAGCGGCTCATTCAGTGTTATTTGCGTCGCCTGTTGGGGGGCTGTTTGTTCTTTGCTTTCTTCGACCATTGCTTCTACCTTTTCTTTTTCGATGCGTTCGATCAAACGAACGAATTTGTTAATTTTATGATTCTCTAAAACCGTATCCACATCAGCAAACGCCAAGGGGTCAACCGCCAAAAACTGCTCAATTTTCACCGCAAACTCCGGCAAAACCGGCTTGAGGTAAATCGTCAACACTTTAACAGCGTTTAATATCGCCGTCAGCGTGGTGCGTGTCCCTTCGGAATCGGTTTTAATCGTAGTCCACGGCTGATGTTCCTCGACATATTTATTACAGACATCCGCCAATGCCGAAATTTTACGAATCGCGGCGGCATAATTAAGATTTTCGTAACAATCCGCAATCTCATCTTTGGCAGCGATTAACGCATCGACCAACTTACGGCCCTCGGCATCCAGCGTCCCGAGCATCCCGTCGAGCTTCTTGGTCAGCATCGGGCCGGAACGACTGGCCAGATTCGCCAACTTGCCCACCAAGTCGGAATTGACCCGATTGATAAAATCCTCAATGCTCAAATCAATATCACCCACGCCGGAAGTCAGCTTCGAGGCGTAGTAATATCGTAAATACTGCGGGTCCAGATGTTTCAAATAAGTCGATGCTTTAATGAATGTTCCTTTACTCTTGGACATCTTCTGGCCGTTGACAGTCAGAAATCCATGAACGAACAGCTTGTTCGGCATTCGCAGGTTGGCACTCATCAGCACCGCCGGCCAAAACAGTGCGTGGAAGTACATAATATCCTTGCCGATGAAGTGGTAGATCTCATATTCATCGCCGTTCCAGAGGTCTTCAAAGTCCAAACCGTTTTTATCGCAGTAGTTTTTAATCGATGCCATATACCCAATCGGAGCATCAAGCCAAACATAAAAATACTTATCCTCGGTATCGGGTATCTTAAAACCAAAATACGGTCCGTCGCGCGAAATATCCCAATCTTTCAGGCCCACATCAAACCACTCGTCCAGTTTATTCTGGACAGAATCCTGTATATATCCCGCCTTAAAAAGCTCTTTCAGGGCATCTTCGTATTGGCTAAGTTGAAAGAAGTAATGTGTGCTTTCCCTCAAAATGGGCGGATTTCCGCTAACCGTACTGACCGGATCGATCAACTCGGTTGTTTGATAATGCGCGCCGCAACTATCGCACGAATCGCCATATTGATCCGCGGCCTTACAGCGAGGACAGGTTCCCTGAATATAGCGGTCCGGCAGCCACATCTTTTCCTGTTCATCATAGGCCTGCTGGATTTTCTTTTTCGTAATCACACCGGCCTCTGAGGCACGGGTATAGATCATCTCACTAAATTTTCGATTTTCCTCTGAATGAGTCGTATAATAGTTGTCAAATTCAATCCCAAAACCGGTAAAATCCCCATAATGTTCGCTATGAACCCGGTCAATCAGAGCTTCGGGAGTTATCTCCTCGGCCTTGGCGCGAATCATGATGGGCGTACCGTGCGTGTCATCGGCGCAAAAATAGCGGCATTCATTACCCACTGCTTTTTGAAAACGCACCCAGATATCCGTTTGCAGGTATTCAACCAGATGCCCGATATGAATTGGGCCATTCGCATAAGGTAAAGCAGAAGTTACTAACAGTTTTCGCGTCATTGTTTACTCTCTCCGCTCGGTGGCATCGTATTCCCGTCAGAAGGATTTTGTTTATTTTCCTGACGATTCTGATTTTTATCAGGAGCATTCTTCTGTGAATACTGATTGTTTTGACTATTCGAGGAACCGCCCTTTTTATCGTTCTTAGATCGCCGTCGTCGATTTTTATTGCTGTGTCGTTTACCCTGTTGCTGAGTATTTTCGCTTTTCTGTCGCGGCTTGCCATTAGCATTATCTCGAGATGATTGACCCTGCGAGTCCTTCTTGTCATCCGGCGATTTCTGCTCAACAAGTCCCATATCCGAAAGCTCTTTACTAACCGCAGCGTCTTGCTCCTCGTTAACAGAAGCATTTTCCCTCTGTCCCGGTTTGCTCCGCTTGGGCTTCTGACCCGGCTTGAGAATTTCAATCTCATCAAGCGGCCAGGCCTGTCGGTCGCCGGTTTCCATCTGGATAATGACCAGTTGAGTCAAAATCTGGAAATCGACCACTTTACCGGGGCCTTTGGGGGTCTGGACAGGTGTGCTGCGATGCGGCATTTTGCGTTTCAGCGCAAGATAGTTCTCGTCCTCGTATCGAAGACAGCACTTGAGCCGCCCGCAGTGGCCGCTGATCTTGGATGGATCCAGCGTCGCTTTTTGCAGCTTCGCCATTCGCATATTGACCGGTTCTAAAATTTTGAGAAACCGGCTGCAGCAGCATTGCTGGCCGCAGGACTCATAATCGCTAATGAGCCGGGCCTCATCCCGCGAACCGATCTGCCGCAGTTCAATGCGGGTCTGGTACTCTTTGGCCAACCGCCTGACCAATTCACGAAAATCCACACGGGTTTCGCTGGTAAAATAAAAGACGATCCGTTCGCCGCCAAATAAATGCTCGGCTTCCACTATCTTCATCTTCAGCTTCATCTCTTCAACGATCCGCTGGCAGGTTTTGGCCTCGCCGATGGCATTTTTTTCGAGATGCTTCTGCTCGCCTAAATCCTCATGGGTCGCAAAGCGGACAAAGCGACCCCCATCACCCAGCGGGTAGTCCTTTGTGCGATTGCAGTAATACTGCTCGACCTGTTCGGGACTGCTTTTGAAGCGACCGGCCTGATAGTTATGAATCCCGACAATTTTTCCCAGTTCCAGCCCGCGTTTAGTTTTAATGACCACATGGGCATTGATCTTTGAAATATGGGCTTCATGGTGCTCAAACCAGCCCAGTGTCCCTATACGCCCATAGCTGACCAGCATCTGCTTAGCACTTTTTTGGCTCTTTGATTTTGTATTATCACCACTCGACATATATCGATAACCTCTTGAAATTAAAGAAGATACACCTATTCCAATAAGCCTCTTGTCCACACAATCGCAATTAGGAACCCAATAGTATATCCGAATTGGAAAGATTTAACAAGAGTTGTTCGAAGATGAGTTTTTCGTTGACGCTGGAATCGACCCAGTGGTGCATCCGGTAACACAACTCCACATTTTGGGCGGCGGTTTCGATATCGATTTTCTGCGTCAGCGCCGAAATGCAACCCTGCTGGTCGTGATTGACCTGCATCGCCGATGCATCGGAGGCCGCCCTCATCACATCATTGAACAGGCAGGCAATCATACGAATCAGCCCCTTTTGCGCCCGGCGAGTGATGTCGGTTGTGCTGACATTGTCGGAACTGCTCATCCACGCCGCAGCGATCTTTTTGGCGGTCTTGCCCATCCACTCGGCGACATCAATGGCATCAGTCAGTTCAAGGAACACGATTTTTTCGATGAGTTCTGTTTTGAGGGCATAGGCGGTGGTGTCTTTGATCTCCAACTGCGCCCACGCAATCGCCCTGCCGAGCGACCCTTGAGAAAAACGCGCCCAGAAGACGGCCTCGGTCCGGTCGATGCCTTCGGCGGTCAATCGCTCGATGATGCGGCCTTCGGCGACCTGACCAAATCGAATGAGCTGGCATCGGGACAGTGTCGTCGGCAGCATCTTATCCAGACGGGAACACAACAGGATGATCACGCAGTAACTCGGCGGCTCTTCCAGGATTTTCAGCAATGCGTTCTGACTGGCCGCGTTCACTTTCTCCGCCTCATCCATCACATACACAACAAACTTCCCCTGCGTCGGGCGATTGGCCACTTTATCAATTAAAAATTCCCGAATCACATCGATTGGCATATCCACGGGTGTCTTTTTATTTTTGCCGTTCTTTGTAAACTGCACCAGTTCTTTATAGATCGGGCGAAAATCCGGATGCCCACCGGACTCGAATAGCTGACAGGAATGACATACGCCGCAGCTATCGGTAAACGCGGGATCATCGCCAATCATCTGTTTGTCCTCACACAACAGCATCTTCGCCCACGCTCGCGCCGTGGTAAACTTGCCCACACCATCATCGCCGCTGAACAAATACGCATGCGCCATCCGCCCGGCCCCACACGCCCGCTGCAACGAATCGATTGCCTTATCCTGACAGAATATTTCCTTTAATGACATCATTAATCCTTTAGATATCTTTTTTTTGCCACAGAGGCCACAGAGGACACAGAGTTCACAGAGATTTATATTTTTTTCTCTTAGTTCGCTGTGTCCTCTGTGGCTAATATAATTCTACAGCATCAACTTCAAAATATCTTTATGCACCTGCTCAACCGTTTGTCGTGCATCGATGACCTTTACGGATGAATGGATTTCGGACAATTTCAAAAAGCCCTCACGCACCTTGGCGTGGTAAATATCGCCCTTTTGTTCCATCCGATCCAGATCCCGCTGCATTCGCGCCGCCGCTGTTTCAGCATCCACATCCAGCACCACCGTCAAGTCCGGCCAGATGCGTTCCAGCGAATCGGTCGCGATTTTGATGACCTTTTCAACGCCGAAACCGCCCGCCCAGCCCTGATAGGCACAGGTACTGGAAAGCCAGCGATCCATCAGTACACACTTTCCAGCCGCCAGATCCGGGGCGATATGCTCTTTCCACAACTGCGCCCGTGCGGCCATATAGAGCAGCACCTCGACATTATCGCCCATACCCTCATGGGCAGTGTCCAGCAGGATATCTCGAATCTTTTCACCGACAAGCGTCGTGCCGGGATCACGATAAGACACGACAACCACACCTTGGTCTGCAATCCACTCCGACAACAGCCGCGTCTGCGTACTCTTGCCGCACCCATCCGGGCCGTCCAATACCAGAAATTTTCCTTTGAGTATTTTGTTCATACGCAACTTTCCTCTTCGCTTGCTTCGGCCATCTCCACCTCAAACTGCTGCTGAACCCACAGTACCGCCATCATCGCCAGTGCCAACAGGACAAGTGAAATAGCGGCGCTGTACAACCCCGAAGAAATATAACGCCAAGGGCCTTCAATACCCAGCAGGACAGACGGCAGCACAGATAACGCAATGATTCCAAAGCCAATAATAATCGCCTTGAAAATGCCGCCGATCTGGCCAAGCCGGTAAAACCGCATCTGACCAAACGCAACAAATGCCGAAATATCATACACAATCACGCAGGCCGGAACCAGCAGCATCGGCTTTAGGACGATCAACATCCCCCCCAGGGCACACACTTGGGCAAACCAGACCGGCAACTGCTCAATCGAACGCCCCTGCCAAATCAGCCCACCTAAAACATTCAAAAAGACGGCGTTGAGAAGCATGACGGCAAACCCCAGCATCATCTGAAAGAGCAGTATCCGCCAGAAATACGGCCTGCCTGTGCGAAGTAACTGCATTGGCTGCTTCGGCTCGCCCTCAGAGACCGCAGCGGTTTTCAAAAAACCCAGATAAATCATCTGCCAGAGAATCCCGCACAGAATCATCCCCATGCCTAAAAGGAAACTCGCCCAAAACGGCGGCGCCGCCGAGCTGGCATCCATCCCCTCTGTCGCCGCGACAACATCCTCAACCAACAGCGCCATCGCCACATGCAACCCCACAACCAGCATCACCTCCGGCCAACGCACCCTCAATATGTTAATCGCTTTTTGAATCATTTATACCTTCTTGGGAACGCGGGCGTCTCGCCCGCATTTTTAAAAGTGCGACCGGGACGGTCGCGTTCCCAGTTAATTCCGCATGAGTTTGACATTTCCGCGTCCGACTACTTTTTCCATTTTCGTGCAGAAATCAACATCGGCACGAACATTCATTGATTTATCAGCGACGGTAACGATTCGATAGCCGCCGGTGGTTTGGACATTGACATGCACGGGACTCTTGCCGCGATGGGTTTGGCACAGATTCCTGATCTGCTCGACTGTTTCAGCACTGACATTTACCGTCAGCAACTCGATGCTAACGCGGGCGGCGAACTTTTTGGCCATGTCCTCCATTGAGATCAACTCATCGCACAGGATATTGGGCGTCTCCCGCTGGCAATCGACCTTGCCTTTGACAAACAACACCTTATCAACTTCCACCAATTCACCAAACTGCTCCAGCTTTTTCGGAAAAACCACCACTTCAATTTTCCCCTGCAAGTCCTCCAGATCAAACACCGCCATCTTCGCACCGGCGTTGCGGCCGTTCTTGGTAACCAAGCGGCGAATCTTCGCAATCATCCCGCCCATCATCACCTCTCGGCCCTGAGATTTCGGACTGAGCCGAGCGGTGTTGACCGACGAATAAATATCAATCATCTTCGCGTGCTTACTAAGCGGATTGCTGGTTACATAAAAGCCCAGCACCTCTTTTTCAAATTGCAGCATCATCGGCTCCGGCCACGGCTGCACATCCGGCAAACTCTGCTCATCGGTCTGTTCGCCGCCGCCAAAGCCGCCGTCACCGAAAAAATTCATCTGGCCGCTGGCCGCATCGGACTGCATCGTAGCACCCATCTGCATCGCCCTTTCCAGTCCGGCCATCAACTGGGCACGGCTCCCGCCGGAGCTGTCAAACGCCCCGCCTTTAATGAGTGCCTCATTCACCTGCTTATTGACCGCCCGCAGGTCCACGGTCTCACAGAAATGGAACAAGCTCTTAAATCGCCCAGCCGTGTCCCGTGCGGCAATGATCTGTTCGACCGCCTTTTCGCCCACGCCCTTAACCGCCGCCAACCCAAACCGGATCACACCGCTGTCCTTACGATGGTCGTGTTCCTCACTGTAAATAACAGTGAAATCCACAAAGCTCTCGTTAATATCCGGCGGCAACACCTCAATGCCCATGACCTTACATTCTTCGATGTACTCGACCACCTTGTCGGTATTGCCCATTTCATAAGTCAACAGCGCCGCCATAAACTCGATCGGATAATAACACTTCAGCCACGCCGTCTGATAGGCAACAAAGGAATACCGCGTCGCGTGGCTTTTATTAAAACCGTACCCGGCGAACTTTTCGATCAGCTCAAAAATATCTTCGGCCTGTTTTTCCTTGAGGCCCTTATCGACACACCCGGCGACAAACCGTTTCTTCTCGGCCTTAATCACCTTTTCCTTTTTCTTGCCGATGGCCTTAATCAGACCGTACGCCTCTCGCAGCGGAATGCCGCCGAGCCGGTTACAAATCCGCATCACCTGTTCCTGGTAGATCATAATGCCAAAGGTCTCTTCCAGCACCTGGCGCATAATCGGATGCGGAACCTCCCACTTGGCCCCGTGCTTTCGCTCGATGAAGTCCGGGATCAAGGCCATCGGGCCGGGCCGATAGAGCGCATTGGCGGCGATCATATCTTCGATGCGGTCGGGCTTGATCTTCATCAGCAAATCCTGCATTCCACCGGATTCAAACTGGAAAACACCCTTGGTGCGACCTGCGGCGAAGATGCCCTTAATCACTTTCTCGTCGGCAATATCAATCGCCTCGATGTCGATTTCTTTGTTGTGCAAATCCTTAACCAAATCCACCGCCCGCTGGATAACGCTCAAGGTTTTCAGACCCAGAAAGTCCATCTTCAGCAGGCCCACTTTTTCGACCGTCGGCCCGTCAAACTGCGTCACCAATTCAGAATCCGTCGACTTCATTTTACACAGTGGCAAAAAATCGCTCAATGGCTCATCAGCGATGACCACCCCGCAGGCGTGTACCGACTTATGCCGGGCCAACCCCTCCAGCGTTCGCCCGATGTCAATCACCTTGCGTGTTACTTCATTCTCATCATAGGCCTTCTTCAATTCCGGCTCGGCTTTCATCGCCTTATCCAGCGTCATTTTCAGCTCGTCGGGAATCAGCTTCGCCAACCGATCCGCCTCGGCCAGCGGCACATCCATCACTCGGCAGACATCGCGAATCACCGCCTTGGCCTTCATCGTCCCAAAAGTAACAATCTGGGCGATCTCGCCGTATTTACTCCGCACATAATCTAACGCCGCCGGTCGGGAGGCCTGACAAATGTCAATATCGATATCCGGCATCTCATCGCGTTCGGGGTCCATAAATCGCTCAAACAGCAGATCATACTTGATCGGGTCCACATCGCAAACACCCAGGCAATAACCCACCACCGTGCCGACAGCACTGCCCCTTGCGCCAATCGGGATATGGTTCTTGATGGCATAATCGCAAAAGTCCCAGCAAATCAGGAAATAGCTGGCGAATCCCTTACCGGAAATCACGCCGAGTTCCCGCTCGATTCGGTCCTTGATTTCTTTTGTAACCTTGCCGTATTTCTTCTTCGCCCCTTTGTAAACAAGCCGCTTGAGAAAATCCTCAGGCGTGCTGCCGTCTTCGGGCCGATAGACCGGCGCGTGGCGGTTGCTCAAATCCAGCTCGACATTGCACCGCTCGGCGATCTTCAGCGTATTGTCGCACGCACCCGGCACATCTTCAAACAACTGCCGCATCTGCTCGGGGCTTTTCAAAAAGACACTCGGCGGATAGGTCAATCGTCCGGGGTCGGTTACTTTGCTGCCGGTACTGATGCAGCACAGGGCATTGTGGGCCTCGAAATCCTCTTCGTTGAGAAAGTGGACATCGTTCGTCGCAACCAGTCCAACGCCCATCTCGGTAGCCAACTCGACCATTTTGCCCGTCAGTTCCGGATGTTCGTCATCGGCGTGCCGCTGAATTTCTAAAAAGTAGCGTTCGTATCCAAAAATTTCGAGATACTCGTTCACCGCCTTGCGAGCGGCGTCCCAATCGTCCCGAATCAACGCCCGCGGCACTTCGCCGCCGATGCAGGCGGTCGTGCAGATCAGGCCTTCATTGTATTTGGCGAGAATCTCCTTATCGATGCGGGCGCGATGGTAGAATCCCTCGGTGAAACCAAGGGTGCTGAGTTTTAGGAGATTATGGTAGCCGACGGTGTTTTCGGCCAGCAGGATCAGATGGAACATATTTTCTTTAACACCGCCGCCCTTTTCCTTATCAAAGCGGGTCTTCGGAGCGATATAGGCCTCGATCCCCAAAATCGGCTTAATGCCCGCGGCCCTGGCCTGTGTATAGAAATCCACCATGCCAAACAGATTACCGTGATCGGTAATCGCCACCGAGTCCATCCCCAGTTCTTTGCAGCGGGCAAACAGCTTGTCCGCCGCGATCGCCCCGTCCAACAGCGAGTATTGCGTATGTAAATGAAGATGTGTAAAGCCCTTACCAAACATCGATCCATCCTTATTTCAAGAGTTCCATCCACGAAAGCCGCATCATAGATGAACCGCCATCCAAAATCAATCTTCATCCCAATAAAAGCCCGCAGGGCTTCAAATAAGGATAGCCGCAGGTGCAGGGAGCAAAGCAACCAAAACCCGGTGGTTGGTTACTTTTCGCTCGATAAGAACGGCTGATTTGCCTTGGGAAAAAGAGGGAAGATAAAACCAGAGAGTATTCTCAAAACGACAAGAAACTTCTTGAGATTGTTGAAGAAATGACTACTATTAACACAGAATCGCTAAAAGAAAATGCCTGCCCTTAATACGAAATAAGGCAGGAGGGCTTATGACTGTCGAACCAATCAAATCAAGACCCGTTATGTTTTGTAGTTTTTGAAAAATATTTTGCATAAATCCGACGGAATCGCTATAAGTGTCGACTTTGTTTGTCCGTAGAAAATACTAACGGCTTTTACTATAGGTAATGATAATGATTCTGACACAAATTTTACAACCGACTTGTATTAAGGCCCCACTGGCCACTCGTCATAAAGAAGACGCGATTGAAGAATTGATCAATCTTTTGGCCGACAATGGGCAACTGGACGGTCGCGGCGAAGCGCTTGAAGCCGTTTTGGCTCGTGAGCAAACCCGCAGTACAGGCATCGGCTCCGGTATCGCAATCCCCCACGGCAAGTGTACCGCCGCTAAGGAACTGGTAATGGCTATTGGAATTGCGGCAGAACCGATTGAATTTGACAGCATCGACAATAAGCCGGTCAGTATTCTACTTCTTTTGGTTTCGCCGCCAGACCAGACCGGCCCGCATATTCAGGCCCTGGCCCGCATCAGCCGCCTCATGCTGGACGAACAGTTCAAGAGCCAACTGGAAAAAGCCGCTTCACCGGAAGAAGTGTACGACCTCGTCAGCACAAAAGAAGCTGAATAGACAAAACGCTTTGCACCACAGGCGTCCTGTCTGCGCAACGGTTTCCACGCGACCGGGTACAGCTTGTTCTAAACAAAAAACAAAATGTTATGAAATCCGCAGAAAACCAAGGCAGTTTCCTGTTTTTCCTTGAGGGGCCACAAAAAAACTGCATACCTAAAACTCATCCCCACAAAACTGAGAATGCTTACCTTTTATAGATGCCTCCATGAAGATTGTGAACAACTTAGGACGGCAATTCGATAAGATCCTCAAAAAAGCAGGGATCAAAAAGGGAACTATCCAAGACATCCGGAGAACAGCCATAACTATGTGGTTTGCCAACGGCATGAGTGAGTACGATGTGATGGTCCTTTCAGGACACTCAAGTTTTGCCACAACCCACGAATTCTATCTGGCAGTAGCGGACGATTGGGTGGACCGTGCAAGGGTCGCAACGACCCAGGGCTTGCGTCAAAAAATGGTGCATTTTGGTGTACATCCCTTTTGAAGCAAAAAAAGTTTGACAGTATATGCAGGAAGTTGTTATAGTGAAAAACCTTATAAATTTCGGCGGCGTAGCTCAGTTGGTTAGAGCATGGGATTCATAAGCCCAGGGTCAGTGGTTCGAATCCACTCGCCGCTATTAAACAAATGAATAATGACCATTGACTAATGATTACTCATCGGCCATTTGGCGTTAATCATTTGCGTCCGGCCCCCATCGTCTAGCGGCCTAGGACGCCGGGTTCTCATCCCGGTAACAGGGGTTCGAGTCCCCTTGGGGGTATTAGATGTGTTTTGTCCTGAATTGTATTAAATGGTTTTCCGTTGCAAACCATTGCACGAAAAGCTATTAGCTCATTGGTCCGTTTTTCACTCTGCGACTCCATACAAGGCGATACGGTAGCGTTCAGGCCACCTCTGGTCCCCCCGCTTTCCTCATCAACTTCGACAGCACGGCGAAAGTGTTCTTCATGTGTTTGGAGATAATGCTTTCGAGCTATATCCGGGCTGTTTCCGAGCCACCCGGTAACGACATGTACAGGGAATGTTTCCACCAACTCAGTTTCCCGACTGGCTCTGAGATTTTGAAATGTCTTCCCCCATGGTACAAGCCCGGCTCGTTTGATGATCCGATGGGCTTGTGTGCGAAAATTACTTGCAATACTTAAATCCATTGTGAGAACCTTTAACGGTAACAAAACCCCCGCTAAAAAAAATAATCCATAGCAAATCCACCCCATCCACCCCGTTTATTCGATTATCGAAAGAGTTTGTGGGGGTTTACGGGGCGGAAAACCATAAACGCTTGATGTCGGTCAGCTTTTTGAAAGTGGCACTGGAGGGCTAAAGAACAGCATGAATTGGAAAACTATCACTCAAAACCGTGAAAAATACCACTTTTTTTATATATTTTCACGGTTATGTTGACAAAATCGTGAAAATTGAGTAAAACACATCAACTTTTCACGGCAATAGGAATTGTCGGAGATGCTTGGGATTTATAAGGTTTTCAGTTCAGGAGTTTAATGATGGCAAATGTACCGCACATTTTTAAGATGATCAGCCGCCTGCGCCAGCGGTATTACGCTGTGGCCACCGGCAAGCAATCGCTGATCAAAATGATCGCCGAGGCCGAGGTCGCCGAGCAGGTCTATAACTCCAACGCCATCGAGAACAGCACGCTGTCGCTGGAAGAGACCGAGAAGATTCTTCTGCAAATCAACCTGGACCGCTATATCAGCGAACGGGAACTGTTTGAAGCCAAAAACCTCGCACGGGTCGTTTCGTATATCGACACGCGAGCCAAAGAGCAGGAGCTGACGCTTGAGATGATTTTATCGCTTCACAAGATGCTGATATCCAATATCCGTGATGACATCGCCGGACAATTTCGTGCCGAGGGCCAGTGGGTCCGTGTCGCCAACCACATCGCACCGGACCCCAAAGAAGTCGTCGGTCGGCTGGAGAAAATGCTCGCCGAGTATAACGCCAGCAGCGGCGAAAATATCATCAAACGCATCGCACGGCTGCACCTTACCTTTGAATATACCCATCCGTTTGTTGACGGCAATGGCCGCATCGGAAGAGTTTTGAACAATTATCTGCTCATCCGGGAGGGCTTTGTGCCGGTCAATATCAAATTTGTTGACCGGGCCTTGTATTACGAGGCGTTTAAGGAATTTGACGAAAAAGCCGCGACCAAGACGATGGAAGAGATCGTCGGTAAATCCCTGACCAACAGCTACCACAAGCGGCTGGCCTGTCTGGAAGGCGCACACATTATAACGCTTTCCGACTATGCCAAAAAGCACAAGCTCTCACACTCGAATCTGATCAATAAGGCAAACCGCCAAACCATCGAAGCGTTTCTCGAAAAAGGCGTCTGGAAGATCGGGGATAAGCCCGCTTGAAAAAAATAATCCTTAGCAAATCCACCCCATCCACCCCTTTTAGTCATTTGTTCTGCTGCATCAGGATGATGGAAGCGACCAGCGAATTGACCGGTGCGTTGGGGCGGCTGGAGTGGTCCGAGTA
>NBLM01000007.1 GCA_002084585.1 Planctomycetales bacterium 4572_13
ATTCGCAGTACACCCGTTGCTGTTTTTACAGGTTCCTATTGATTTATCGGTCGCAGAGGTCATATAACACCAAAATTTCAATTTTGCAAAACTTCAGTTAATAAAATAGCGAATGGGCGTTTGCGAAATAATCTTGTTCAGGCTGCGTGGAGTTGGGTTCGTACTGACATCGAAGCTAAAAAGTGTTTTTATCGTATTTGTGATAACTGTGGGGGTCTCAAGCAAAAAGCGATTATAGCCATGGCGCGGAAGATGTCCGGGCATTTATGGGCCATGCTGATCAATGATCAACCGTATGATAAGAATAAGGCGAAATGCCGACATCACAAAGAAAGGTGAAAAATAAGGTTTGGCCTTCGGCCAGGCTATTATATTCTTTTCAAATACCCCCCAACCGAAGCCAGATTCTTGTGGGGGCCAGATAAAAAGGTTAAGCTCAATATCAAATTGCTGATCACGATCGTGCCCTGTGCCATGAGCACGTTTTGAGATTGTGACTGCAGTGTGATTTATAACGAAAAATTAACATGTGCCGTTGAGCACGAATAACAGAACGAGCGGAAAAACCTTTATGTGGAAGGTATATCTGTGGAAATGTAAAAAAAATAAAAAAACGCTATTTTGTACTTGAAGGATGGCCTCATAACAGCGGCATGATGTGGCGGAGTGCGCATTGGAAACACTCAAGCCCATTGCATTCGACCTGTCCGCTGAGATCGCCCAGACCGGGCGATTCGTCCTGATCGACAATTACCAAATTGCCGGCGGCGGAGTCATTTTGGATGTTGACCATGACCAAACCGACCTGATCGCCGAACATGTCAAACAGCGGGAAAAAAGCTGGCGCAGAAGTCGTATTACGACCGTTGTTCGCGCCGAGCGGTTTGACCAGCGGTCCACACTGATCGTCATTAACGGTCCCGCCAACATCGGCAAAAGAGAGGTCGCGCAGTTGCTCGAAGAAAAACTCTTTGACACCAAAAAACAGGTTTATTATCTTGGTATCGATAATTCTCTGTTGGGCATTGATAGCGATCTCAACACGGATTCATTGCGGGATGAATATATCCGTCGACTTGGTGAAATCGCACATCTGTTTACCGATGCCGGATTGATTCTGATCGCAACGGTCAGCGACCTCGAAAAATATGAGCTGGGAATACTGAAGACATTGAACCATCCCGGGCAGACATTGGTCGTAGGGATTGCCCCGGAAACTCTGGCACAATCACAACAGGATTTAGTCTTGGACGCGGGCGTTGACAAAAAAGAAACGGCCGCCCGGATTGCCTCCCTGCTAACCGAACGCAACTATCTGCCGGAATACTATCTATAAGGAATTACCCAACAATGAAGCCACAACCAACAAAACTGTTTGGAACCTATCCACAAACTCAGGGGGGGTTGTATATGCAGCGAATACCGATTTTTGCGGGACACATAACGGCCGGGCAATTGCGCGAATTGGCCCGGATTGCGATAGAGTTTACAAACGCGATGCCCCTGCACCTGACGACTCGACAGGATATTGAACTGCATAATGTCCCGCAGTCGCATCTGCAAACCGTCCTGGACAGGATCGAAGCCATCGGTTTTTCAACCTACGGAGCGGGCGGCGACAATGTGCGAAATATTACGATCTGTCCCTGCTGCCAGTTCGACTCATCTGCGTATGATGTGATGCCGCTGGCCGAATTGCTTCGGGTGCATTTGCAGGATCACCCGATTCGGCAGGATATGCCGCGAAAATTCAAGGTCAGTTTCGCCGGATGCAAGCAGTCCCAATCCAGACCCTACATCAACGACCTTGCATTTATCGCAACCTCGACGACGACAGTTCGAGTCATCGGGGCCGGATCGCTCGGGGTCAAACCAGAAACCGGCATTGTGTTATATAAAGAGCTTGCGACCGAGAATTGTCTTGCCCTGACGCTGGCGGCAATTGAACTGTTCAAAGATCACGGCAACCGCGAAAACCGTCGAAAAGCGCGATTGCGTCATATCCGTCAGCATATGGGCGATGTTGTTTTTCGTGAAACACTGGACCGTTATTTCCTCCGGCAAAAGGATGCCTGTTCATGGCCCAAAATCGAACTGCCCCACGGACGGGCGGGCTTTCAGAAAATCGCGACGATCCAAACAATCGCCGGGGATATCAACCCACGCCACGCACAAAAGCTGTCGCAGTCCGTCCAAAAAGCCAATGCGCATCTCTGTATCAATTTTCATCACGGCATTGATGTTTACGCTGCCGAACCATTTGCCCTGCCGGAAGAATTGCGGTCCTTTTCTGATTTGCCGGCCATCGTCGCCTGTCCGGGCAACACCACCTGCACCAACGGTCTGACCGATTGCCCCGGCCTGGCGAGTCAACTCAGCGAAACACTCAAAGGAAATGAAAAATACCGTGGAAAAATCATCGCCATCTCCGGCTGTCCCAACAACTGCGCCCACAGTGCCATCGCTAATATCGGCTTGGCTGGCCGTATCAAAACCATCGACGGCGAACGGCAAGAGGTCTATCAACTGGTGCTGGATGGCGACAATGGCATTACCGATAAACTGGCCGAACCCGTCGAAGTCGTTACCGCAAAGGATCTGGCCGAGCACTTTCTCGGGATGTAACTGCTTTGCTGGCAAGGAATTATTGCTATCTACCGGGCCATTAACGGGGTTTTGTGCGGCGAATCGCCACGATTTATCAAAACCAGCTAAAAAATGGTTGACTTCTCCTCTGAGGGGCTTATACTATTGGGCTTTCCTTTTTGGACAGAAACAGTGGAGATTGTATTATGAAAAAAGATATACATCCAAATTATGACACGGTCAAGGTTCGTTGCGGTTGCGGCAACGCCTTTGAAACGCGTAGTACGGCAAAAAAAGAGATTCATGCGGAAATCTGCTCAATGTGCCACCCGTTTTTCACGGGAAAGCAGAAGTTTGTTGATGCCGCAGGTCGTATTGACCGCTTTAACAAAAAGTTCGGTAGCGGGTACTCCTTTACCAAAAAAACCAAGAAGTAGCTATTTTATTCATGTACACCATTGCGCTGTTGAGCTTAATCTATACAGGTTGAGTGTTGGCAGCGTAATTTTTTTGCCCTTAGACCGCCGGAGAAGTGATCATGTCAGATACAAACACAGCCGTATTAAAAAAACTCGCCGAGTTGGATGCCCGCTGTGTCGAGATCAACAAGCAGATTTGCGACCCCGACATCGCCGCCAACCCAGCTAAGCTGATCCCTCTAACCAAAGAGCAGGGCAAACTGATGCCACTGGTGAGCCGCTATCGGGACTATGTGAAAACGACCGCCGAGCTGGAAGACACCAGAGAGATGCTCGATGACCCGGAGATGAAAGAAATGGCTACCGCCGAGATCAAGTCGCTATCGCAGCAGCAGGAAACCTTGCTTGAAGAGATCAAAAACACCCTCGTGATGGCTGACGATGCGGCCATCGATTCAGTGATTATCGAAATCCGACCCGGCACCGGTGGCGACGAGGCCGCACTGTTTGCCCGCAACCTCTATGAAATGTACACTCGCTACGCCGACAAACACGGCTGGAAGACCGAAACGATGGAGTTTAGCTCCACCGAAATGGGCGGTTTGCGGGAAGTGATTCTCAGTGTCAAAGGCCCCGGCGTGTGGGCGTATCTGGGCTATGAAGGCGGTGGCCATCGTGTGCAGCGCGTCCCGGAAACCGAATCGCAGGGGCGGGTCCATACCTCCGCGGCCACGGTGGCAGTGCTGCCGGAACCGGAGGAAGTCGAGGTCGATATCAACCCGGACGATGTGCTGGAACATGTCAGTTGTGCCGGCGGCCCGGGCGGCCAAAGTGTGAACAAAAACGCCAGCGCCATCAAGCTGGAGCATGTACCCACCGGCATCACCGTGAGTATGCGGGACGAAAAAAGCCAACACAAAAACCGCTCCAAGGCGTGGCGCATCCTTCGCAGTCGGCTTTTTGACTTTTATCAAAAGCAAATCCACGACGAACGGGATTCAGCCAGAAAGTCGATGATCGGCTCCGGCGACCGGTCCCAGCGCATCCGCACCTACAACTTTCCGCAAAACCGCGTAACCGACCACCGTATCAATCTGTCACTGTACGCACTGGATAAGGTGATGATGGGTGAACTGGATGAACTCATCGCCGCAATGCAGGATCACGATAAACAAGAGCGCCTGCAAAATCTCTGATCGAGGACAAAATCGATGATTATCGTCGTAACCGGCATGATGGGAATTGACAAAAAGCAGTATCTTGCCGAGGTCTGCGGCTATGCGGCCAAACGCGGCGACAGCATCCTGCTGTGCAATGTCGGCGATATGATGTACGCCGAATCGCCGGATATTGCCGCCGGGCGTATTCTGGATATTTCACTCCAGCGGCTGCACTCACTTCGCCGCAGTGTCATCAAAGATATTATCGCTAAAAGCAAAGAACACGAACACATTATCGTTAATACCCACGCGACCTTTCGCTGGCGACACGGACTGTTTCCGGCGTTTGATTTTTACCAGATGCGGCAGCTCAACCCCGATTTGTTTATCTGTATGATCGACGGCGTCGAGCCGCTTCATTTGCGACTGGGCCGGGAGCATCAGATTCACCACACACTCAAGGATTTAATCGTCTGGCGGGAAGAGGAAGTACTCGCCACGCAGATGATGCAGCAGGGAACCAATGAAAACGCCGGCTTTCATATTCTGGCACGGGGCTTTGGCAAGGGGACCATCGATACATTTTATCAACTGGCTTTTGAGCGGCAACGAAAAAAAGCGTATTTGAGCTTTCCGATGACGCATGTGGCCGGGATGCCGGAGATGCTGGCGACCATTGAAAAGTTCCGCGATGCGATGAAAACCACGCTCACTTGTTTTGACCCCGGCGATCTGGAAGAGGCGTACCTGCCGTATTACGCCCAACAAGCTAAAAAAGCGGGCAAAGACACCGTTGATGTCGAGGTGCTTGGCGAAAAGGTACAATTAGATGCCGCCGAGGTTGCCCAGATCGAACGGGACATCAACAGCCAGATCTACGCCCGCGACTTTGCCCTGATCGATCAGGCGGATATGATCGTCAGCTTTATCCCGGAGCTGGACGACGGTATGCCCGTACTCTCCAGCGGCGTCGAACGAGAACTGCAGCACGCCCACGAAGCTGCCAAAGAGGTGTTCGTCATCTGGATTCCAAAAAAAGCCCCCTCGGTCTTCATCACCCAGACCGCCAACAAAATCTTCCGTAGCCCGAAAGAAGCCCTCAAGTATTTCCAAAAAGAATACGAATACAAGAGCCACCTTCTGTTTGACTGACAACAGCCCGAAACTCAATCGCAGGGATGGACCCCGTAAGAGTTCAAGCTTCAGCTTGTTTTTTTGCACACTAAAGTGTGAACTCTTACGGACGGAAATATCTTTCCCTGCCGAGATATTTTTGAACACCCTGCGTATCCGCCGCGTACAGAATAAGGATCACTTTTTTTGAGAGGGTACCCGATATGACTTGGTGGGAAACTGAAGAAATGGCGGTTTATGTCTCAGGTGTCGAGGCAGCTTTGGATGAATGGACGATGTCTAATTCCCAAATGCGGCATGAACAGGACGCGATCAACCGGATGGTGAAAAAAATAAGTGAGATATCGTCCCAAACCACTGAATCAGAGAAAAAGGCCTTTCTCGTACATCTCGCCAGCCGTGTTGAAGGACTCCGGCGGCATCTGACCGAACGGCTCAAGCGAGATATTCCAAGGCAAGGATCCACCCCGGAATAACCCTTTTCTGATGCACACTCTTCTGGTACACTTCGCAAACAGATGAGCGAAAAACTAAATGGAGAGCGTGTATGATTATTGACACCATTGCATTGGGTGATTATCAAACGAACTGTTTTTGTGTGCGTCAAAACGAAGAAACCAGCGACTGCCTCATTATCGATCCCGGCATGGAAGCCGCACCGCTGGTGCAGATGCTAAAGAAAAATGACTACATACCTGTTGATATCCTCCTGACACACGGCCACGCCGACCACATCGGGGGCGTCGAATTGATTCGGCAACACTGGCCGGATGTCCGGGTTGCGATCAGCAAAGATGATGCGACCATGCTGACCAGTCCGGCGGAGAACTTATCACTTATGGCAGGCACGATGGTGCAGGCCCAACCCGCCGAGATACTACTGGATTCGGAAGACACCGATTACGAAGCGGCGGGCCTTCGGTTTAAGATTCTACATACACCCGGGCACACACCGGGGGGCATTTGTCTGTACGCAGCCGACGAGGGGATACTTTTTGCGGGGGACACGCTCTTTGCTGGTTCGATTGGCCGGTCGGATTTCCCCGGCGGTAACCACCGAATCTTGATCGACATGATTCGCCAAAAACTTCTAACGCTCCCGGAACAGACCACCGTCTATACCGGCCACGGCCCGGCCACCACCATCGGAAACGAAAAAACATCCAACCCGTTCCTGACATAAACTCTGGTTTTCTCGCCAGCAAAAGCCCGATGGAGTTTCGGAAAATGCCCGCGTTTTCGAGAGACCGTAGCGTTTTATCGGTCGGCTCGCGCCGACGCGCTTTTGTGCGGGCGAGACACCCGCGTTCCCAGACGCTTAGTGATCGACCGGTTCGCCGAGGAGGGCTTTTAGCTCGTCGAACTTTTCGGTCAGCATCTCCGGTGTTTGGGCCTCGACATTCAGCCGCAGCAGCGGTTCGGTATTGCTCGAACGAACATTGAACCACCAGTCCTTGAACTGCACCGTTACACCGTCGAGATCATCGACCTTGCCCTGGCTGTATTGACGGGTGAGTTCGGCCATGACCGCCTCTTTTTCCTCGACCTCAAAGTTCACTTCTCCGCTGGCGGAATAGCGCTGCAGCGGAGCCACCAATTCGCTGGCCGGGGTGTCCGTGGCGCCGAAGATATTCAGCACATGCACCAGCGTAATCATACCGGAATCGGCGTAGTAATTGTCGCGGTAATAGAAATGCCCGCTTAACTCACCGCCAAAGCAGGCATGGCTGTCGCGAAGCGTCTTTTTCATAAACGCATGACCGACGCGCTCACGACGCGGCGTACCGCCATATTTGAGGACTTCCTCCTGCACAACATGGCTGCTGCGAAGGTCATACACAATGGTCGAGCCGGGATTGTCTTTTAGAAAATACGGCGTCATCAGGGCCGTCATAATATCGCAGGTAATCGTCTGCCCCTTTTCATCCACCATCATCAGCCGGTCCGCGTCCCCGTCAAAACAGAGCCCAAAATCCGCTTTCTTTTTAACAACGGTTTTCTTCAGTTCCTCAAGATTCGCCTCCACCAGCGGATTGGGATCGTGCTTAAAGGTCCCGTCGTGTTTCAGGTTCAGGCCGATCATTTCCACATTCTCTAAGTCGCCAAAAATAATCGGCGCCATCTTGCCGGCCATGCCGTTGCTGGCATCGACCACCATCTTGATCGGGCGGTGCTTTCCACCAAGAAACTTCAGCACATGCTTTTTGTATTCCGTCGTAAGGTCACAATGCTCTATGGCCCCATCGGGGGTGCCCAGTGTATGCAGCAGGGCCGTCGCGATGTGTTTAATGTCCTGAAGGCCGGTGTCGGCGCCGATAGGCCTGGCCTGCTGACCGGAAATCTTAAATCCGTTGTACGGGGCCGCATTATGGCTGGCGGTTACCTGAACGCCGCCGCAAGCCCCCAGATGATTGATCGCAAAATACATCTGCGGCGTGTCGATCAGACCGATGTCGATTACATTCGCTCCGGCGGTGTTCATCCCCTCGATCAGGGCCTTAGTCAGCGAAGGACTGTGCGTCCGCATATCCTGTCCCACACAAATGCTTTGTGAATTAGCCAACCCGCGATCGTACCCATGCACCATCGAACGCAGAAACTGAGCCGTCGCGTGGCCGATCTTCCAGGCCGCCTGCTCGTCCAACTGCTCCTGATAAAGCCCACGAATGTCATACGCCTTAAAAATTGAAGGATCCATAAAACCACTTGGAATCAGCAAAAACGCGATTTCTGCTGATATAGGCGGTATAGGTGTTAAAAAAGCGGATAAAAAGGAAATTAATCAGTCATAGTGATTAAAAAACAGTGGAAAAGTTTTGCTTTTTTCTTGAAATCGCCGATACAAACGAGTATGTAGTGCGTTTTGAAGTTAATCGTGAGTCATTAATGGGAAATGGATTTTTGTTTTTAGGAGATCAGAAATGAAGAAACTGTTGGTAGGAATGATTATGTTGTTGAGCGTTGTCGCGTTCGTCAATGCAGCCGAGACAGCCGAAGTACCGGCAGCAGCCCCCGTTGTAACCGAACCCGCTCAAGTGATTGACGGTGTTACCACAATGATCGATGTGGCCTATGTTACAAAGTACATCTGGCGTGGTTTTAACATCTACGGTAGCCACGGTGCGATTCAGCCGAGTGTTGACTTTGCACTCGAGAACGGCTTCAGTGCCAATGTCTGGATGTCGTATCCGGTCGGCAGCGGCGAGAATGATGCCGGAGCAAGCATCAATGACCAGCTGACCGAATTTGATTATACGCTGGCCTACAGCAACACGGTCTTAGAAGACACATCCCAGCTTAACTATAAAGTCGGGTGGCGTTACTACGACTTCACCAAGACATCCACAAAAGACATGGATATGCAGGAAGTCTTTGCGGAAGTTTCCATGCCGAATATCGTCGGCAACGGCTTCGTTCCCCGTGCAGCTGTCTATCAGATGTGGAACTCCAAAAGCGGCGGCCTCAACAGCGGTGCGGCTGGTACTATTTACGCTATGGGCTTTGCCTATGGCTTTGGTTTTGATCAGGCCCCTGAAGTCCCGCTGAGTTTCTCATGGGACATCGTTTACAACGATGGAACCGGTGCCAGTACTGTTGACCACGACTGGTCACACATGGTGTTTGGTCTTTCGACCGCTTTCGATGTTCCTTC
Source organism: Planctomycetales bacterium 4572_13 (assembly GCA_002084585.1). Classification (GTDB taxonomy): domain Bacteria; phylum Planctomycetota; class Phycisphaerae; order Sedimentisphaerales; family Anaerohalosphaeraceae; genus 4572-13. The sequence continues at coordinate 8,952 of NBLM01000007.1, forward strand.
AATCGGCGGCAAGCTTGCCCCGGCTATTTACTGGCAGAGTTCGTTTGAAGACACGGTTAATGAGGATGATGAACTTTGGGCAGGTATTTCTTATTCCCTGAGTTTCTAAGAAGGCATCACCTGTAAAAAACAAAAAGGCCGGCATTTAGTGTCGGTCTTTTTTATGCGCTGTTTATATTCAGACAACATCTGCGACGATGGTGTCCGCAAAGAGGAGCAGGGTCTCTTTAGCGGGGCTTTCGGAGAATGAATTCAATGATTGTTTCGCTTGTTTAATTCGTGCTTGTGCCTGTTCTAACGCATAGTCAATGCTTCCGGAAAGCCGCGTTTGCTTCGTCAGCTCTTCGGGGTCCTTGAGCATCGCTATCTTTTCTATGCGGGCCTGTTTACGGTCGCTGTCCTGATTGATCCAATGAATCACCGGCAAGGTAAACTTTTCCTGCAGTAAATCCGTGCCCAGTGTTTTCCCCTCCTGTTTTTCACTGGACAAAATATCTCTGAGGTCGTCAGCAATCTGAAAGGCCAGCCCAAACTGACAACCGAATTGCCCCAAAATTTCCTGCTGGTCTTTGGATACGCCGGAAGCGGAAGCTCCCAGTTGACAACTGCAACGGAACAGGGCCGCCGTTTTGGCTTCGATCATCTGAAAATAATCCTGCTCGGTCAGATCGAAACACCCTTTAAGCAGATTTTGTTTCAACTCACCAACACACAGAATCTGAGCGGTTTGGCCCAATAATGCCGCAACACCGTCACACTTGGAAGCAGCGGCAAGCACAAATGCCCGGCTCAACAGAAAGTCCCCCAGCAGCACCGCCGCCGTATTGCCCCACAGGGCATTGGCACTGGACTGACCGCGTCGAAGCTGGGCCTTGTCAATGACATCATCGTGCATCAGTGAAGCCATGTGGATCAATTCGACCATCGCCGCGCAATCGATGTGTTCATCGCGAAGTTCCGAAAAGAGCTTGCCGCACAACAGCACCATCGCGGGCCGGATCATCTTGCCCTGGCGTTTGGATATCGTGTTCAGAATCGGTGCAAGCTGCTGATCCGAAGTGGATAATTGCTCAGATATTCTCTGGTGAACCTTAATCAGTTTTGATTGAACCGGGCCGTATAAATCGCAAATTTCTGTTTTTATTGAAGGCATCGTTGAATTAAAATCCGGTTTTTTTAGAGCGGGCAAATTTGAAAAATAACTGCCGGAGTTTTTGTGTTAACGGCCCGGGGACACCCTCACCAATGATGCGACCATCCATTTCAACCACACCAATCACCTCGGCGCCGGTTCCCGTCAAAAACATTTCATCAGCAACATACAAATCGAACCGCGTCAAATCCTTCTCAACGACTTTTATATTTTCCTTTTCAGCCAGTTCCATCACCACCCGGCGGGTGATGCCATCTAAAGATCCGGCCTGTGTCGGCGGCGTATAAACCACTCCGTTCTTGACACTAAAGATATTGTCGGCCGTCGCTTCGGCCACAAAACCGAGATGGTTGTACATAATCCCTTCAGCGGCACCGGCCTGATTGGCCTCGATTTTGGCCATGATATTATTGAGGTAGTTCAAGCTCTTAACCTGCGGCGGACACGACAGAGGGTGATTGCGAACACTGGATACGCTGACAACCTTGATGCCTTTTTCGTATAATGCTTCGGGATAGAGTTGGATAGCGTCGGCGATAATAACCACCTTGCCACCTTTGCATAAAAATGGATCGAGTCCCAAATCACCAATACCCCGGCTGATAATCAGGCGAATGTAACCATCAACGATATTATTAGCTGTAACGGTTTGCTCCACCGCCATCGTCATTTCATCGATGTCCATCGGGACGGGCAGGCAAAGCACTTTCGCGGATTCACAGAGGCGAACCAGATGCGCCCGATGCTCAAATATGTTTCCGCCGTAAACGCGAATGCCCTCGAAGACACCATCGCCATACAGAAAGCTATGATCAAATACCGAAATCGCCGCATCCTGTTGATCAACCAGACCGTCACCTAACCAGATTTTTAGTCCCATAATAAACTCCTGTTCTACCAAGCTAAAGCTTAAACTCTTACAACATAATCGTATTGGGCTGATATGTTACGATTTCACCTTGCCGTCGAGCAGTTGGATTGTCCGACTCGCCTGATCGGCGATTCGCTCGTCGTGCGTTACCATCACAATCGTCTGCCCCTCAGCATTGAGTTCCTTGAATGCCTCTAAGATACCATGTCCCGTCTGAGAGTCAAGATTTCCTGTGGGTTCATCCGCTAAAAGCAGCGGCGGGGCATTCATCAGCGCTCTGGCAATGGCAACCCGTTGCCGCTCACCGCCGGACAACTCGTAGGGTTTATGCTTGATCCGATCCTTCAGACCGAACCGCTCCAGCAACCCGTAAGCCCTTTCCTGAATTTTCGGCTTCAGGGACGGCCAACCGACCGTGCCGACCGAGGCCATCGCCGGGGCCATTGCGTTTTCCAGCACGGTTAATTCATCTAAAAGATGATAGAACTGGAAGACAAAGCCGACTGTTTTATTCCTGAAATGGTTCAATTTTCCCCATCGCAGGCGATCTAATCGTTGATCCTGATAATGAACCGAACCGCTGTCCGGGGTGTCCAGGGCGCCGAGGATATGCAACAGCGTGCTTTTGCCGCTGCCGGAGGCACCGACGACAGCCACAAACTCGCCCTTTTTAATCGACAGGTCAACGCCGCGAAGAACCTCCAGCTGGGTCTTACCCATCTTGTAAGATTTTTTAATGTTGTCCGTTTTGATAATGGTTTCCATAAACCGCTCTCTTATAATTGGTTGACTTGCAGACTCTGAACCGGTTTTTTACGGGCCGCCTGAAGACCGGGAACCAAAGCACCGATCATACAGGCAAACACAGCCGAACCGACGATGATCGCCAGCACCTCCGGGGCGACTTGGTTGGGAATATCGCCAATGGCATACACCGTGCGATCCCACAACTGCCAGTTGTGATTTTTATAAAGCCAGTCCTCAAGATCATTAATCTTGTACAGAAATATCCAACCCAAAACACTGCCGACCAGTGAGCCGGTCGATGCGATAAAAATTGAAAATAGCAGGAAAATTCCGAGGATACTCGACATTGACACCCCCATACTTTTCAGAATGCCAATATCCTTGCTCTTGTGGCTGATAATCATATAGAGCACCACGAAGACGATAAAGACCGTAATCACGCCCAGCATCAGAAACAACATCGTCATCATGATCTGCTCTTTTTCCATCGGCGCGATCACACTGCGGCGGTTTTGCTGCCAGCTTTGTACCCGAACATTGGAAAATAATGATCCTCCGGGCTTGTTAATATTTTGTGCGACGAACTCATCCCAAAGCCGCCGCACCTTGGCAACGCTCGATTGAACCGATTCGCCGTCGGCAAACCTGATATGCAGGGAACTGATACGCTTGATCGGCGAATCCATGCCGCACAGTATTTGTGCCTGTTCCAACGGGATATAGACCACCGCCCCGTCAACCTTGACCAGTCCGCTATGGCTGTCATCGCTGTAATAAAAAGACTTGGTACTGACAAGATCGAGTGAACGCAACAGGCCTCCTTTGATGTTCAGCGGAAATGCACTGATGACCAACTCCATCCGCATCGGCTTGTCATGGTATAAATAAGTACCATCAGTTTTACGCCGTCCCAGCGGAATCAGTTCAATGCCTGTAATGCAGCCATCTGACTGCGGGGCATACTGAGGGCGGAATGCGTCTTCCGGCGTTTGTTTTTGATAGTGCAGTGTATCGGCAAAGCTGGTTACCCGTGAGTGCAGCAGCGGATCGATACCGTGAATTTCAATGCCGCTGTCCCACTTGTATTGCTTTAGATGGACCAGACCCACACCTTTGGCCATCGGTGAAACGGCTTCGATATAGGGTTGTTCTTCCAAAATACTCGTGAAATCTTCATAGTAACCAAACCCCACCAGTGAATCGGATGCGATGATGCAGTCACCTGCGTAATTGTGGTTTTTCTGCTTAAAGTCCCGTAGCAGCCCGTTCATCACGGTCATCACTACCAGCACAATAAATACGCACAGCGCTACCGCAACGACCGCCAAAATCGAGATCGGCCGTTTGAAAAAGTACCGCCATGCCAGTAACCATTTAATCATGTAAAATCCTGAAAATCTAAACATCTGTTAGGAATGTAGGAATATATCCCCTACATTCCTATCTACCTACATTCATATATTCCTGTATTTTATTCATATTGTAATGTTTCGACTGGTTTTACGCGTGCCGCCGCGACTGCCGGGATCAATGAGCCGACCGCGGCGGCGATAATTCCGGCGGCGGTAATCCACAGCACCGAACCCCAGTGCATTGTATTGGGAATCTGCGTGAACATATAGGTACTGGCTTTCCAGAGCTTAATGCCGAACACCGATGCGATGGCCTGTTCAATCGCGTTAATGTTGTCGATGATCAGCCAGCCGAGACCAACACCTGCCGCAGCACCGACCACTCCGACCACCGTGCCGAACAGGACAAACAGACCCGCTACAGACCCACTGGACACGCCACAGCTTTTGAGGACACCGATATCCTTTCGCCGGGTCATCACGATCAAATAGAAAATGCAGAATACCAGCAAAATAATCCCGACACTGACCAATCCGAAGATAAACAGCAGGACGGTCATCTGCTTCCTGTATTCGGCGATGAGTTGGGCGTTCAGCTGTTTGGCGGAAGTAATCGAAACAAAGCCGTACCAGTCAAACCGATCTTCGGCAAAACTGCGCCAAACACCCCGCACAACGGCCATCGCTTTTTCTTCGTCTGCTCCCGCTGTCAGGCGGATGTGGATAAGATTGGCGGCTGGTTCTTTATCGGGATACAGCGTCTTGGACAATTCGGCAATCGGCAGCATCACAAACGATTGGTCAAACTCATAAACACCGGTCTTGGCGACATCAGCTAAATTAAACTTAATAACCTTGCGTGAAAATTGAGGTTGCGAGCCATCCGTATTGGTGCGATCCTGAACCATCGAACCGGTCGTCAGTGCCATCCGCTGTCCCAGCATCCCCTTGACGGCATCCATATCATACGCATCTGTTATCTCGTCGGGTTGGGCCAGCACGCCGATCCCTACAATTCCGCCAATGGCATCCGGGGAATCTGAGATCGCAAAGCCCACCTGCTCAGCGGGTTTGTCTTTTTGAAACAGCAATGCTTCATGCAGCGGCGTTACGGCCAACCGTCGCGGCAGTTCGATGCCCCAGATACGGGCCGTTTTGACCTTGCCGGGAGCCGATAGCAGCAATCCCTGACTGCTGAGGACCGCCGTAGCCGATTTGACGGTGTCGGTTTGGCACAATGAATCGATGAATGTATCGTATTCGGTAAGGGTTCGGCCGGAGGGAGCCTCAAGAATAATGTCGCCCAGATGCCGGCTGACACTGCTTTCGACCGCGTTGATAAAACCGGTGAACAAACTGTCGGTCGCAATCAGCAAGGCGCAACTCAACGCCACCGCCGCCATAGACAACAATACAATCCGACGATGCTGGAGGTAACGAAAACAAAGAAGGGCTTCTAAAATCGTTATAAAATAGCCCCTAAGAAATCCAGCCGCGATGAATATACTCAGGGCTACGCGAATGAATACTTCTATTACAGCAACTACAATAACATTATCAATGCTGATGGAACTAGGTAGAAAATTAGAAACAAAATAAAAAAGGATGCCTGTAGCAATGTAAATCAAAAATGTCAGAAAAGCCCAGATGACACCGGATCTTTCTGCCTTATGCGCTACGATACCAAAGCAAACACCCAAAATAATTGCGATAACCATCGTAAATATCCCTTATCGATAACATAATTTCACCACGAGGGACTCAGGAAATGAAATACCCTTAGTCATTATTCTTTCTATTATCGTGGAAAACCCCTTAATTATCTTCTGTTATATGGGCTTATTTCAATACTGGCTTGAGCAGCGGGAACAGCACGACATCGCGGATACTGGTTGCGTTTGTCAGCAGCATGATCAGCCGGTCAATACCGATGCCCAACCCGCCCGCCGGGGGCATTCCGTATTTCAGTGCATTGATAAAATCTTCGTCCATCTTGGCCATTGACTCTTCGTCGGAAAGCCCGCGCAGTTGACTGCGGAAGTTTTGTTCCTGCACATCGGGGTCGTTCAGTTCGGTATAAGCGTTGGCCAGTTCCATTTTCCCGATGAACAGCTCAAACCGTTCGGCATAACGCGGGTCGTCCTTGCTCTGCTTTGTCAGCGGACAAAGCGCCGCGGGATAATCGATCACAAAAGTCGGATTGACCAGATACTCCTCGACCGTCGCCTCAAAGACCTCGTTAATCACAACGGCATCGTCCATATCGGCTTCGTGGATGCCAAGTTCTTTCGCCTTGGCACGCACCGCAGGCAAATCATCAACATCGCAACCGGAATGCTCTTTGAGCAGGTCGGCGTATTTAGCCCGCCGCCACGGACGGGTATAATCGATTTCCATCTCGCCAAAGGGCATTTTCGGCCCGTCGCAATGCGCTTCGATCAGCGAACCGGTCATCTCTTCGGTCAAATCCATCATCACATTATAATCGGCATACGCCTGATAGAGTTCCATCATCGTAAACTCCGGATTGTGCCGGGTGCTGAGGCCCTCGTTGCGGAAGTTGCGGTTGATTTCAAACACCTTTTCCATGCCGCCGACAAGAAGCCGCTTGAGAAATAATTCAGGAGCAATCCGCATAAACAAATCAAGGTCCAGTGAGTTATGATGTGTCGTAAACGGCTTAGCCGCCGCACCGCCGGCCAGTGTCTGCATCATTGGGGTTTCCACTTCGAGAAAGCCCTTGTCGTTGAGAAAGCGACGCATAGACGAAACCATATCGCTGCGCGTCTTGAACCGCCCCATCACTTCTGGGTTGGCCCACAGATCGACATACCGCATACGATACCGCGCGTCCACATCGGACAGCCCGTGGAACTTCTCCGGCGGCGGAAGCAGCGACTTGCTCAACAGCGTAACGGCCTCGGTCCAGATTGTAATCTCACCGGTCCGAGTTCTGCCAAGTTGCCCGCTGGCACCGACAATATCACCTAAGTCGAGTAGTTTCATCAACGGCCATTGCTCAGCCATCAGCTTTTTACTCAACCCCAGCTGAATGGTTCCACTGGAATCCCGAAGCGTAATAAAAATCAGCTTGCCAATATCACGCAAAAGAACGATGCGGCCGGCACAGCAGGCCTGCTGGCCCTCTTTGTCATCGACATAACCGCTCTTAATATCTTCGGCAAACGCCACGCCTTCAAAGCGACCACCATAGGGGTCAACGCCCAATTCGCACGCCTTTTGCCGTTTCTCCCGCCGTTGCTGTTCAAACTTATCCGCCAATGTATTCTTCCTTTCCGAACTTACTATTTGTCATTTTTCGATGATTCAGCAAGTGTGTTTTCAGTGACAAGTGAATCCAGATCCAATGCCACCCCCTGAGCCGCCAATTTGCTCTGAATAACCAGCAAACCCGTCGAAAGCTGCGGATCGGCTTGCAGGGTTTCTTTAAGCGCATGCCGTTCGGTCGCCCCGCCGTTGGCTTCGTGATCCGTACGAGCCAGCACATCGTTGTGCCGCTGAATATCGATCATTTCCTTTATCTCATTGCTACGCATCTTCACTTCCACATCGGGGGCGATTCCCCAATCCTCGCGATCGGCTTTTTTCATTTGATAGCGATTTTCGACGCGTTGGTTACTGGGCAAATGATAATAGGCGATCGTGTACTTGAGCTGTGAACCGCCACCGGTAAAGGGGGTTACGACCTGCACGCTTCCTTTGCCATAGCTGCGACTTCCGACAAGCGTGGCGCGTTGATACTTGGGATCCTGCAGGGCGCCGGCTACGATTTCTGAAGCACTGGCACTGGAGCCGTTAATCAAAATAACCAATGGGTAATCCGGGTGGGTTCCACTGCGGTGAGCGATCTCATAGGTCTCAAGGCCGTGCCTGGGTTTACTCTTAACAATCATTCCCTCGGCAACAAATAGATCCACCACATCAGCCGAGGCCTGAAGATAGCCGCCGCTGTTAAACCGAAGGTCCAGGATAAGCCCTTTTAGTCCTTTCTTTTCCAACTTTCGAAGCGACTCGTCCAGATCGGGACCGGAGCTTTCCGTAAATGCGGTCAGGCGGATGTAGCCAATTCCGTTGGCCGGATCGATCAGATCATTCCAGTCGCCGTCGGCGTCACGCGTCCAGCCCCGCAACGGCTGGACAACGATTTTGCCGCGTTTTATCGTTACATCTCTGGTTTCGCCGGTGGACGGACGGCGAATGGTCAGTAACACCTTCGTTCCCTTGGGGCCGGTGATCTTGCTGACCGCACAAAAAATCGTCATCTCCTTTGTCGGCTCGCCGTTGACAGCGACAATCTCATCGTCCGCATCCAGCCCTGATTTATAGGCCGGTGTATCCGGAAGCAAGCTGACAACTTTCAAAACGCCTGTGCTTTTAGAGATTTCAACACCAATGCCGGTAAACTGTTGGGTCATGCTCTTTTGGAAATCCTTAACATTCCACGGCCAAACCAGCGAGGTGAATGGATCCAGCGAGGCCAAAGAGGCCTCAGTGAAGTGAGCAACCATAACCTCCTCAGGAAGCTTCAGCGTAATCGCATTCAGTGCCAGCACATTTTCGAGGACTCTTACAAGGGATTCGGGGGTCGACTTTTCAGCATTCTGCAAGGGTTGATTGTCTCCGGGCTGAAATGTTTCCAGTCCTATATTCCATTCGGCGACCTGCTCTTGCGAAGCCGACCACGCCAGAGACTCCTGTGTTTTCTCCAGCACCTTGCCCAGTAAACGACATCGCTTCAGGGATTTTGTAGCCATCTGTTGATAATCAATTTCGTGAACATAATTGCCGCTGAGCAACCGCAATGCCCGCAAAAACATCTCCGCCTTGATCCCTTCATAGCGTTCGGCTGCCGTTTCGCCACATGAACTGTCTTTGAGTCCCAGTTCAATCGCCGACAATTCAACTAACTCCTCAGCCCTGTCTCGATAGGATTCATCGTCGGTAAAAATCGCCGTCAGCCAATAATAGCAGTGGGCATAAGCATCCAGCCATTTACCCTGCTGCTCATCGGCATCCGCGTTGACCTTCATCTGCGCCAGCACATCTTGGACAAACGGATCATTCAGCAACGCGCTCTTTTGGTCCTCAACGGCATATTCCCGCGCCCGGATAACAGCCACCATCGTATCGTCAAGATCATTGACATCCAAGATGCCCGGCGTATTAGAATCCGCAATTCGCTCTTTAATTTCTTCAAACTCGGCCAACTGCTCCTGATAGGCGGCCTGTCGTTTTTGGTCGCGTTGCTGCTGTATCTGAAAGTAACGATCCACCAATCGCTTCATCTGACCTGCGGCGGGATGGGCAGGAGTTTGCCGGAGCGTTTGTCTCGCCTGTTCAAAATCACCTCGACAGATACTGTCGATGACCGGCTGAAGATGCGGTGCATCCTGAGCCGATTGAGATTCCTGGATTGTCGCGGCAGGCGGGGACACAACTTGAACGCCTTGTTCCGGGTCGCACGAACTGCCGGCCAGGGCAATCAACCCCAGCGTAATGATGCCTAAGTACAAACATGATTTCTGCATACACGCTTTCAGAAAATGCCAGATCGCCATATTGTGGTGTCCTGTAAACCAGAATATGGCGGGACGGTAAAACCGCCCCGCCTTTTCACTTTTATTCAAATCAAGTACTTGTTCAACCTTACATACATTCAGCTGCTTTGCCTGCACAACCCAGCACATGCAGTTTTCGCTTGACCATATCCTTAATCGCTTCGCGGCCTGGCCCCAGATATTTCCGAGGATCGAACTCTGCGGGCGACTCAGCATAGACCTGGCGAATCTTGGCCGTCAAAGCCATCCGCAGGTCGGTATCGATATTGACCTTGCAGACCGCCATTTTGACGGCTTCGGAAATCGCGCTCTCGGGTACACCTACCGCATCCGGCATATCGCCGCCGTACTTATTGATAAGATCCTTAAATTCCTTCAGCACACTGCTGGAACCGTGCATGACCAGCGGATAACCGGGTATCTTTTCCTGAATTTTCTCTATAACATCAAAGGCCAGTTTGGGGTCGCTTTTGAACTTGAAGGCGCCGTGACTGGTTCCGATGGCAACCGCCAGCGAATCGACACCTGTCTTTTCCACAAACTCAACCGCTTCATCAGGATCGGTCAAGTGGCTCATAACCTCTTCATGGCTGACACCGACGACATCTTCTTCGATCCCACCCAACTTGCCCAGTTCGGCTTCGACAACCACGCCGTGGTCGTGGGCATAATCTACCACCTGTTTGGTGAGTTTGATGTTGTCGGCAAACGAGTGGTGCGAACCATCGATCATTACCGAGGTAAACCCGTCATCGACGCACTGCTTGCAGGTTTCGAATGTATCACCGTGATCGAGATGCATACAGATCGGAATATCCGGGTTTTCAGAAACGGCGACATCGATGATCGCCTTGAGATAGCTCATGCTGGCATAGCTGCGAGCACCACGAGAAATCTGCAAAATCAGCGGTGCCTTCTCTTCGGCAATCGCCGCGACGATGCCCTGCGTAATCTCCATATTGTTGACATTGAAAGCGCCGATGGCATAGCCACCCTTATACGCCATTTCGAACATTTTTTTGGTACCTACCAAAGCCATAATTTACTCCTGATAAAAGTTAGTATTTTTTATTTTCTAAATTCTTTACATCACAAACTATCAAAAACAATAACTGTCTTGGTTAATCTTCCCATTGTGAACCGGTCAAGCCAGCATGGCTTCGCGACCCAACAGCCAGCTCTTTAACACCCTGCGGCCAGATGCTGAACATAAGCGAATTGCGGTCAAGTGAATCATCAAACGAAACGCTTACGGCGTAAAACATTCGATGATACTGGCGAACCACCGTCAGATCACTTCGGATCGATTCTCCAAAATCAAAGTTGTATTCCTGTGAAAAAGTCGCGACATACCGTGGACTCAGCCGATAGGTAATCGCTGTAACAAATGAGTTGGACCCTTCTTCACTGTACTCAGCCGTCCCGTCATTATTTTTATCAACCGGTATTATTACTGGTCGCAAATAACGGGTTCCCACATAATAGCTGACATCCGGATAAACAAAGCGGCTGACACCCACATTAAATTGCTGCACATGGCCGCCATCGAAATCATAGTTGAAATCACTCAGCATTGAAAAAGTATCCGAAACCCGCCAGACATACTCGCCATTGAGAGTGTCCCTGGCCATTCCGTAGTAGTTGCTGTTCCGCCGATGCAGAAATGGAATGGACGGGTCATTATACACAAATCCGGCGGGGCCGTAACTGTCATACTCCCCGACAGACGAATCCGCGTCATCACTAAGCCATGTTGTTTCCAGATCCAACCGCATCCAGTCCAGCGACCGCCTGTTTTCGGCACTGCCCCGATGCGTTTGCCATCGCTGCGACAATCCGAGATGCAATGCGTCCCGCATATCCGCCGTATCCTCGTTGGCCTCATACATAACCGCCTCTGCGTAGGGCGTAACAATATGACGCATCCCGTTCAAGTCCCACATCGCCGAACGCACGAACGGATCCTGACTCCAGAACATCGTAGAAGCCCGCAAGCCCGCCTCGCCCAGAAAAACATTGTCTTCGCCGTCCACCTGCGACCCGTCAAGCTCTGTCTGGTAACCGTAGTTGTCTTCATAACTGTAACTGCCGGCGACAAATGGAACGAACTTGATCGTCTCCCATGCCAGCGGCATATCCACCTCGTTCCGTGTAAACGCGTAGGTATAGAAATCGCTGGTCTGCTGGGAACCTAAAACCGCAATATCTTCGTCGAACCGCTCACGAAAACGCGAAAGTTGATTGTCGCTGTAGAAGGTTAAACGGTTATCCCAGAAAGACTGGCCCGTCAAGTGATACTCAATACTGGGAAGCTCTTCGGTCTCCGTTTCAAAGTCATTGACACGCACCTTGCCGAGAATGGAAAAAGCCCAGTTGTCCTTCAGCCGTTTCAGGTAGATCAGCGTCTCCTGCCCCTTATCATTCCAGAACTCATCCCGGTACTTCCATTCGAGGAATTGACGGTCCGAGACATAACCGGTTTCCAGCGTCAGTTGCCAGTCGTCCGGCAGATATTGGCGATGCCGAAAACTGAATCGTCCCCGCACATCCTTACCCGAATCCATATCTTTTCGGTTACGGCTCAGATCATCCTCGCCGCGGTCATTCATCACATAGCCGATCATCTCGCCCCTGGTGTCGTCGGTCTCATACTCGGCCGCAACACCCGCTCCCATACCGCGTTTACTGTAATAATCCAGCGTCAGTTCGCTCTCCAGCCATTCGGGATCCTTGCGCCCCAGCAATCTCGCCAAGTGCCAGGTGGTTTCCACCGAGGTGCCAAACTCATCATCATGGCCAGCCGTGATCCTTCTCAACGGCACATCCGGACGGGCAAAGTTCGTCGTCATCTTAGACCAACCGAAAAAAGGAACCGTGCCGTATCGAGCATCCACATCGACCAAACGGCCTTCATGTTGTGCGGGGATATTCGTATCCTTTTTCAATCGGTAGTGTTGCTCAAGTGCCTCGCCCGTAAGTAACACCATTTTTGAAGCATTCAGTGACATCTGAGGCAGATAGAACTCGCTACTGGTCAACTGCACATCGGCGGCCTCAAAGATGTCCTTGCTGACCCGACCCAATTTTTTAGCCCGCAGATAAATCGGCAACCCGCGATCCTCGTCAAACATCCGCAGCAAAGCGTTCGCCACCAGCGCCCGTTGATTGACAAAATCATAATAAATCTCATCGGCACGGATCGTCCGCTCACCCTCGGTCATCACGATATTGCCGGAGAGGTAAACCGATCCTATTTTACCCATACCGATCTGGTTGCCCTGCTGCTCGAGCGAAAACTGGCCCGGCTGTGAAAAAACAACCAAATTGTCGGCCATGAACTCGATGACCTGATCATCGGGGCGTTTTTGCCAAATGTAAAAACGCCCCGAAGCAGTATAGACCTCCTGTCCATCCGGCATCAGCGTTCGCCGGACCTGCGGAACCGGCTCCCACAAAGCGGATAGATGCACCGGGAACTCAGATTCTGCAGGCGAAGATTTTTTCGGCGAGGAGGCCTGCTTTAATTGCTTGTCAATCGCGACAGAAGAGGGTTTCTTCGGCTTATTCGACGGCTTCGATCCCGGCGACGCAACGGTATCGGCCACACTTGGAACCGTCGCACTGGCCCGAACCGCCGGGCCGGACCGGATTTGCCGTGCGGCTTCAAGGCCGCGACCATAGACTGCATAATCCGCCAGATAAGCGGCTGTAATCTGCTTTTGAGAGTCTGCGGACACGAATACTTCGCCGGTCACTCTGAACTGCGTTACCAAAACCTCCGCTCCCTCGACCACAAAATGCTGAACCGGCGTCGCCCGGGATTTAGGACCTTTCCGTACTGCGACATCCCCTTCCAGATACACACGAGCCAAATACCCTTCCCCAACACCATAAGCGGCCTGCTCACTGCCCTGCGACTGGAGCCAGAGTACCGCACTTCGGCCGCTGAGAAAATTATCCCCGATCTGTATGCTCACGCCGCCATCAAGTACTATCGCCTGCGACCAATCCTGCATCGGATCAGGGCAGGTTGTCATCGTCGGCGCAACGATATGAAGATCCTGTCCGGCCAGGGAAAAACCCTGACCCTGTGGATCGGCGGCGGCAACCCCGCTGCAAATCACCACCGATAATAGCGCCAGAATACTGTTAGCCATGAAGTTTACCTAACCTGTAATACACTCCGTTCTATTGTTCCACACCGACTATGTCCTCAATCCGTGGACACAGTCGGGGCGATTATAGCCATTTTGACCACTAAATCCAGTCAAAAACCACTAATATTAGTACTGGAAAATGAAATGTCGCTGGCGGCGGGTGGCATCAGCGATATAATCTGGGATGTTGTGCTTGGCTGTGGGGGGGGGTTACAGCTTTTGATAGTGGATGACGGCGCGGTAGAGGCCGTTGATGCGGGAACCGTCAATGATGATCGGTGCGTGCAGATCATTTCTGGGTTGAAGTCGCATCTCTTTGTCCGGTGCGGAAAAGACCCGTTTGAAAGTGGTTTCGTGGGGACCGGTCAGGCGGACAAAACAGTCATCGCCATTGGCAACATCGGCCTTGGGCGAGAAAATAACAACATCCCCCTCGGTAAACTTCGGCCGCATCGAATCGCCCACCACACGGACCGCAAAAGCGTTGGGGTCATGGATATCAGGGCAACGGACATAGTCATCGGCAAAACCGACCGGATAGCCCATATCATCAAATTCGGCGGGATACCCGGCGGGTACTTTGTTAATAATCGGAACCAATTGGCCGGGTTTATCCTTCTCAGAAACATCGGCCACCGCATCCATATCGCACTGGCTGAGCAATTGGCCCAACTTGTCCGGCTCAAGCCGATGTCTGATAATATCCTTCAGTATCTGCTTATATTGGCGATTTTCGGCATCAATGGCCTCGTAATCCTGCCGCACATCAGCGGGCATCCGCTCAACATGGGCCATATGCTGCAAATGTCCCGATTCAAATTTGAGATGCTCCTCGAGCCGGTAAAGGAGTTTGTCGCTGGGCGGATTTTTGACCCGTCCCGTCTCAATTGTAGAGAGATAGGGCTTGGAGAAACCGGTAACCGCCGCCACCTGATCCAGCGTTAAATGCAAGCTCTCTCGCTTTTTTCGTATAATCTGACCTAAAGACATGCGTGGCATTCTAAGCCACCTGACAATAGATGCAAGCACTTTTTTGATAAATATCTAACATCCTCAAGCTGACCGATGTCGGCTTGGAATTGTTCCGTTGCTTTTAGAGGGAACACAGGCATCCTGCCTGCGCTGTACGCTAACGCCAACCTTCAGCACTATCACTGTGGAAACCCGTGTTCCATTATCCGACCTGAATGGCAAGATACCGGCTCACCAGATCCTCAAGTTTGTTTCGGTCAATCGGCTTGGACAGGTACCCATCGCAACCGACATCGATACATTTTTTCTCATCACCGGTCATTGCATTGGCTGTTACGGCGATAATCGGCGTCCTGACACCCTGGCTGCGTAACTGACGCGTCGTGTCATAGCCATTCATATTGGGCATCTGCATATCCATCAGAATAATATCGAAAGCATGCTCGCCGCACTGAGCAACGGCCTCGATCCCATCGTCGGCAAGAATAACCTCCAGGCCCATTCGCTGCAGGAGAATCGCGATCAGTTTCTGATTGGACGGATTGTCCTCCGCCACCAAAACTTTTCCATTATACATATTCATTCCTTTCTTTCTTTGTTTCAAGTATCTCGTTCATCTCATCAATCGGAAGATATTTATTCCAGACAGATGCATTCTCATCGGGCCACTGCACACCGACAGGAATAGCCATCGTGAAAACGGACCCCTGTCCTTCGGTGCTGACCACTGAAATCCGCCCTCGAAGCAACTCGACAAGTTGCCAAGTGATTGACAGGCCCAAACCGGTCCCGCCATATTTGCGGGCGGCGGCACTGTCGGCCTGCGTAAACGACTCAAAAATCATCGACTTCTTTTCTTCCGGAATCCCAATACCGGTGTCCTCGATATCAAATTGCACAAATACCTCGTTGTCATATTCCTGAAGAGTCACATTGACATAGACATAACCGGCTTCCGTGAATTTTATCGCGTTGCCAAGCAGACTGATCAGGCATTGCCGCAATCGTAACGGGTCAGTTTTGATTGTTTCCGGGATCACACCGCACTGTAGTATCTCAAAGGCGATTTTTTTTTCAATCGCAGCCGGACGCAGCATCGACTCAACTTCTGAAAGAATCTCTCCAACCTGGCAATTGCCTATCTCAACAGCCATTTTCCCGGATTCTATCTTGGAAAAGTCCAGCGTATCATTGATCAATGTCAGTAGATTTTGGCTACTGTCTGAAATCATGTTGACATAAGACCGCTGCTCCTGACTCAATGTTCCCTCAGAAAGAATCTGGCTAAAACCAATGATCGCATTCATCGGGGTTCGGAGTTCATGGCTCATATTGGCCAGAAAATCGCTTTTCGCACGATTGGCGGCCGTCGCCTCATGAGACAGGATAGTGGCCTGTTCTTCGGCCTGTCGGCACTCCGAGATTGTGCGGCGCAGGCGTTTGTTGACTTGCCGCAGCGCAGTCGTGCGTTTGTGAACTTTTGCGTCGAGGGTCTCGTAAAGATTTTCCAGTTTCCCTCTCAGGCGGTTAAAACTTTTTGCCAACAGCCCGATTTCATCTTGTGATTGGGTCTGTAGCGGTGTAAAACAAATATCCTGCTGCTGATCCGTTGCCCGGCAGAAATGGGCCGCGATTTTTTTCAGGCGTCTGCCTACCAGTAACTCAAACGAGCAATAGATTGCACCAAACAGCCCCAGCAAGGCAAATGCCAATACGGAAAAACGCGACATCGTTTGCTCATTGATCTGGCTTTTGTAACCCTCCAGCGGGATGGCAATCATCCGCAATTCAGAGCGAGGATCGGTCAAAGACACATCATTTCGTTCCATCCTGAACTTTGTCAGATACGCTCGGTCATTGAATTTAATAACCCGGTCAAGGCCCTCCATCGCCGGATTGCTCTCAAATAAGCGGTAGATACGAAGCCCCTCCGAGCCGCTCCGGCTGAGGATGCTGCCCAACTGGTCGCCGCTGGCACGAATAATGACATGAGGATAGGTGTTTTGCACCTTTTCGAAAACCCGTTCAATCGTTTTTGGTCGCCGGGCCGATTCCATCTCAGTCAGCGGCAAAGAATTCAGGATCTCCATATCAGAAGCTGTGCTGACATCCTCAATCGCCATCTCAAAGGCCATCGCCAACTCGGCCTGCTGACACAGCATCTGCTGCAAGGACTCATGACTGCTTTTCCATGTCTGATGAACCAGAAAGAGCGAGAAGGTCGTTGAAAACAACCCGATGGCCAATAGGAATTTCATCCCTAAGCTTGAATACGACCGCATTCTTATCTTGTCTTTTACCATTACAATACGCTCTCATTAAAGGGAATAACCTGTATGAGGATCCTGTATGGCGTTATCGACATCAGAAATGGGCGGATTAACTGATAAAAACGAAATACCTTGCCGGAGCGTCTAATGCCCTTATAGGGGGGAGGGGGAATGAACTATCCGCTTCTTTCGTCCGATAACAAAACTTGCTGCATCCTGATTCAGCATTCCTGCCGGCACACCCAACTGGATACCCTCGGAGTCAATAAGATGGGGGGGGCTGAACAATCGGATGCTTGTAAACAAGGCCACAAGCCGACCCCGGTAAAGCCAACTTCAGGCACTAAGAGTGGCTTTTCGGAGTTTGCCGCGACAGCGGTCACATTGACAGGCATTGACCTGGCGAAGACTTGAATTGCCAAACAGAGACTTGCTTTCGATCAGTCGGGCACCTTTGGCTTTCATCTTTCGAAACGCGATGTCCGCTACTGATTTTTCACAAGAACCTACCGCATCAATGAGAACGGTTACAGACTTTCCTCGCGTCAGTAGTCCCAAAACCGTGTATAACACGGATGTCTCGGTTGATCCGCCGATGATAACAAATTCAGACGCTTTGGCCTCGGTCAGAATCCGTTCGGCACGGGGTTCCTCAAAGGGGTCAATGGTCCGCTTGCAGAGAATGAGTTGATCATTCTCCTGAAATATATTACGCGAAAAATCGGTCGTATCGCCGTAATCAAATGTAAACCTGCGATTGCGAAGCGTGTAAGGGATTTTGCAAATGCCGGGCGTACCTGACAGGCAAACATCACCGTCGTGTCCGTTGGGATTATGACACTGTACCGTTGAAATAATACGAACCTGATCCCGACGAGTCCACGCCATTACACGGCGAATATTTGCCAGAACCCGGCGATGATTGCGAACACAGGCCTTGCCGTCGGCCAGAAAGAAGTCTTTCTGCGTATCTACATCGATCAAAATCCGCTTCTTTCTTAATGTCAGAATCGGTCTTATCATTTGTGCCGCGCCACTCATCATTAATGGTCTTTTTGGTGCTTCCATGCCGTTACTACGCTGCCAATCCATATTTGGTTCTGTTCGTATATGTACTTCGATCCGAAGAATGCTTGACTTAATCAATTTTATCGACAAAATATCCTGTTCTGTACTCCGAATGGCACGATTGTTTCTACAGGCAAAAACATAAGATATGGAAAAACGAACCATTAAAGATTATAAAAAAATATCCGTAAAGCCGGAAAACATTGTTGAAATGGTCGATTTTGACATTCTTTTCGGACGCTCTGCGCCAGTCGAGATTGAAGTCGGCAGCGGCAAAGGAACATTTCTGCTGGAAGAAGCAAAAGCATTTTCGGAAAAAAACTTTTTCGGCATTGAATGGGCCAATAAATATTATAAACTCGCCGTTGATAGAATGGGGCGATGGGGCATGCCTAATGTGCGGCTGATGCGAACTGATGCGGCGAGCTTTATCGCTGAACGCATCGCCGATGCGTCCATCAGCGTATTCCACCTGTATTTCCCCGACCCCTGGCCCAAAAAAAGACACAACAAGCGGCGGTTTTTCTGTGACAAAAACCTCACCCAGCTGCTGCGCATTCTCACCCCGGACGGCATCATTAATATCGCCACAGACCACGCGGACTACTTCGAGCAGATGACCGAAGTCGCCGAACGAGCTGTTAAGCAGGGGCTTGTTAAAGAAATCGACTTCATCCGCCCTGCCGGAGCCAGTGACGGCGAACTTGTTGGTACGAATTATGAGCGAAAATACATGAAGGAAGGCCGCAAGACCTACACGCTTGCTTTGCAAAAACTATGAACAATCACAAACTAAACCTTGATTTCGCCCAAGCGGCTCTGGAAGAATACCGAGAAACGCTTGACCAGTTTTCCGAGCTTTTGATTGCCGAAAATAAAAAGTACAATCTGACCCGAATCGACTCGCCCCAGCAGATACGGGTACGACATTTCCTCGATTCACTCGCCGGGCTTTCGATACTGGATGAACTCTCGAAAAAAACGGGGAAACCGTTAAAGATTTTGGACATTGGTTCGGGGGCGGGCTTTCCTGGATTGGTACTGGCCGTCGTACGACCACAATGGAAAATTATCTCTCTGGAAGCAACCAAAAAGAAAGCCGATTTCCAGCAAAAAATCTGCGACACACTCGGCTTGAAAAACGCAACCATCCTAAACGGACGCGCCGAAGAAACGGCTCATCATGCACAATTCCGCCAACAATTTGATGCCGTAACCGCGCGGGCATTGGCGGCCATGCCGGTATTGGCGGAGTTATCACTGGGCTTTGTAAAAACCGGCGGCTTTGGTCTGTACTGGAAAGGCCCGTCTGTTAAGGAAGAGCTCAAAACCGCACAGGCGGCAATCAAACAGATGGGTGCCAAAATCGAAAAGTCGGCACCCTACACCCTTCAGGCAGAAGATGCCGAACCAGCGAATCTGTCGCTGGTGATATGCAGAAAAACAAACGCAACGCCAAAACAATACCCCCGCATCTTCGGCATCATCAAAAAGAAACCGTTATGACCCCTGGGCTTATGGAATTCTTCTGTTTTTATCAGCGTGGATACGGCCGCCGATTATAAAGATCGTCATACGGACGAGACGGAGTCGATTGAGGTGGATAAGGCGAACTTTTATGGAGGGTGAATACGAAACCCCACAGCCAAACACAACTTGACCGTGCCACCGGTTGGGAATACAGTATTGTCCGTCATAAGCTTGCCCCCCATTAAACAAGCTGAAGCTTGAACTCCTACGATCTCACTTTTGCAGGAAATGGCTTATCTTTGCCGATATAGTTTGGTACGGGAAAGGTCTGTCTAATAGCATAAAAAACAGGTTTCTGAGTATTAAAAACGAGGGTATCGAGTGAAGCATGGAAATTTATATCGTATCGCGGCGGAGTTTGTTCTGCTGTGTGTGTGTGTCTTTTTGCTGGTCAGCGTGGTTAGCTTTGACATGGCCGATGCGCCGAGCGACTTCGTTTGGCCGCATAATGCCGAATCCGCGAACCTGTGCGGCCCGGTGGGTGCTTTTTGTGCTTATTATATGCTGTACTATTTCGGACCGGGTGTTCTGGTTGCGTTTCTGTCCGGAATAATCGCGTTAATCGCCCTGCTCTGGGGCAAACCGGTTAGCCAGCCGGTGCTGCGGCTGACGGGTCTGGTTCTCGTCGTGTCGGCCATCTCAACAACATGGTATCTCATCTGGCCTTCTGAGCCGCTGGCATTCTATAGAACCGGGGCATTTCCTGACGGCAACGGCGGGGTTCTCGGCATCGCGGCGGCGGTATTTTTAAGGGTCCATCTCGCTGAACTCGGCACCTGGCTGGTCGTGTTGTGCTGCTGGACGGTTGGCTCACTGCTACTGGCTGATTCGCTGGTGTTCGCAATGGTTCGCGGGGTCGGGATGAGTGTGTTAAAGATGCTGGGACTCGCTGAACCGGCCTGGAAAGCCGCCCGCGAACATTCGTCGGCACTGGGCGACATCTGGACACGGTTGAGCGAACGGCAAAAAGCCCAGGCGAGCAGCTTCGCCGAAGCCGTACGGAACTATCGTCAAAACCACCAGAGCGATGACGAACACGAAGAAGCTGTTGGGGTGATGGATACAGAATTCGAATCGCTTGAGCATAAACACGATGTTTCCGTCGAAGAGACACTCAACGACTCGCCGGCAACGAAGAAAAAGGGCAAATTAAGAATCCGCAAAGCCAAAAAAGTTCCGCAACCCAAAAAACCGGTTCCCGTCCAGAAAACCTATGATGACTATCAGTTGCCGCCGCTGGACTTTTTGAAGGATCCGGAAACCGGATTCGGCGCCATCCAGAACAAAATGGTTGAGCGAAAAGCCCGCGCGTTGGAAGAGACGCTCAATGAATTCGGCGTCAATGCCAATGTGGTTAACGCCGAACCGGGTCCGGCGATTACGATGTATGAGCTGGAACTGGCACCGGGTGTCAAAGTCAGTCAGATTTCGTCGTTGTCCAACGATATGGCCCGTGCATTAGGATCCGGCATGGTACGAGTCGTCGCGCCGCTGGCGGGCAAGCACACCATCGGCATCGAGGTTCCCAACAGTCAGCGGGAAACTGTGCGGATGAAAGACCTGCTCGAAAAAGGTGCTGCTGTGGCGAATAAGATGGAGATTCCGCTGTTTCTGGGCAAGAGTTCTTCCGGAGAGATATTGGTGTCGGATATGGCGGCGATGCCACACTGTCTGATCGCGGGAACGACCGGTTCGGGTAAAAGTGTCTGCATTAACAGCATCATTACCAGCATCCTGCTGTCGCGACGGCCGGACGAGGTCAAGCTCATCCTGATCGACCCGAAGATGGTTGAGATGGCAATGTTCGAGTCAATCCCGCATCTGATGTGCCCGACTGTGACCGAGATGCGGCGGGCTGAGCAGATTCTCGAATGGGCGATGCAGAAAATGGACGAGCGATACGAGCTTCTCAAAGAGGCGCAAGTGCGGAATATCGCTTCGTACAATCTGCTTTCCACCGAAGAACTCACCGAACGGTTCAATCCGGCCACGCAGGAAGAAGAGGCACAGATACCGAAAAAGCTGCCGCATATTGTGATTGTCATTGATGAGCTGGCGGATTTGATGATGACCTCGGCCAAGGAAGTGGAGTCCTTTATCGTCCGCATTGCGCAAAAGAGTCGTGCGATCGGTATCCATCTGGTGCTGGCAACCCAACGACCGCAGGCAACCGTCGTTACCGGTCTGATTAAGTCGAATATGCCCGCCCGCATCGCGTTTCGTGTGGCGGCGGGGATGGACAGCCGCATCATTCTCGACCAAAAAGGTGCCGAGACACTGCTGGGGCAGGGCGATATGCTGTTCCTCAAACCCGGTACCAGCGAACTGGTACGCGCCCAGGGTGCGTTTCTGGATGACGACGAAATTCGCGGTGTGGTTAAGTTCCTCAAGGAGGTTGCCCAACCGCAATACAGTACCGAACTGATGCAGCTCAACACCGTTGATCTCGGTTCCGGCCCAAAGGATGATATGTTTGATGAAGCCGTCAAGGTCGTACTGGAGACGAAGCGGGGTAGCGTTTCGCTGTTACAGCGGCGATTAAGCATCGGCTATGCACGGGCCTCGCGAATTATCGAAACGATGGCCGCAACGGGCCTGCTGGGCGAATACAAGGGTAGCCAGGCGCGTGAGGTAACAATGACACTGGAGGAATACGAGGCGGCGAAAAAGAACATGATCGCCGACGAAGTTGCCGGCTACGCCGACCTGACGGAAGACCTCGACGAAGACGAGAATGAATGCGAAGAAGTCGAAGAAGAGGCCGACAACGATGAGGAGTCTGAGGGGGCCGAGGAAGATGAAGATGGGGGCGAAGAGTACGGAGAGGCCGCCGAATATATTGACGGCGAAGAATACGAACAAGCATAGAACCGACGGCCATTAGTCGTCGTTGTGGAGTGGACTGTTTATTCCAATTCTTGTCTTTGAGGTTGATAAGAATGCTCCCCTATGGTAGAATAAATACATCAATTTTTGTTCTCCAAAGGGAGTTTTATGGCCTCTGTTCAATTTATTCTTGGCCGCGGCGGCACGGGCAAATCGCGATGGTGTATTGACGCTGTTTGCGAGGCGCTGGCCGATAGCGACACCGAACCGCTGATTTTGCTGGTTCCCGAACAGGCGACTTATCAGGTCGAGCAGTCCATTCTTTCGATGCCGAACATCGCCGGATTCAGCCGGCTCCATATCCTTTCGTTCAACCGGCTGAGCTTTTGGCTTCAGTCGCACCACTGCTCTGCCGCAGACATCTCCCGCACCGGCAAACAGATGATCCTGCACAAACTATTGCTGGAGTTGTCCGGCAAATTGACACTCTACAAAAGCAGCATCCAACGGATGGGGCTGGCGGAAAAGCTCTCCGGCCTGCTGGACGAATTGCAGCATAGTAACTGCAGCAGCCAACAGGTCGCTCTGATGGTAGAGACCTTAACACACAAACCCGGACAGGCGTTAGCCGCAGTCAAGTGGAGCGACATCGCAACCCTCTTTGCCGCCTATGAGGCGGTTTTCGCTGACGGCGGCTTTTTAAATCCGGATACGGAGTTGGACACGGCCAAAGACCACGCCGCAACGGCGACCCTTTTGAAAGACGCACGGCTGTGGGTCGATGGCTTTTCGGGCTTTAGTATTCAGGAGCGGAACCTGCTGGCCGAACTGCTGAAAGTCAGCCGGGATGCTTCGATTGCCCTGTGTCTGGATCCGGCGGCGATAGACCTTGACAACACCGACGAAGAGGCGCTCGATCCGTGCAGTTTGTTCGCATCGACCGAGCAGACCTATTGCGAACTGCTGCGTATCGTCCGGGGCTTCAAACTGCCGCTGGCCGAGCCGGTCATCCTCGACAAGCCGCTACGATTTGCCGATGCGCCCGCTCTGGCAACACTGGAGGCGAACCTTGCCTCGGACAAACCCGGCAACCCCGTCGCCGCCGACGGCGCGATACAGATCGCCGCGTGCGGCAATATGCGAGCCGAAACCCAATGGGTCGCCGCACAGATACGAACGCTGGCCAGGGACGGCGGCTGCCGCTATCGGGACATCGCGGTGGTAGTCCCGGATATGGACGGCTATCAGCACTACATCGAGTCGTCATTTTCGCAGTACGACCTGCCCTACTTTCTGGACCGCCCCCGCCGGATGAAGACGCACCCGCTGACCGAGTTGATCGGGTCGGCTCTGCACGCTGTCGGAAGCGGTTTCACCCTGTCGGATGTATTGAGCTATCTTAAGTCGCCGCTGACGACGACACCGATCGAGCAGATCGATGCACTAGAGAATTATTGCCGGGCGTACGATATTCAGCGCACCGAGTGGCTGCAAAAGCAGGCGTGGGATTTTGCGCCGGAAACCGAAAAAATCGCCTACGATGAAGCGGCTCTGGACACGCTCCGGCGGAATGCCATCGCCCCGCTGAAAACCCTGCAAAAAGCGATCGCGATTGATGAAACGATTTCCGCGAACCAATTTGTAAAAGCGATATGGGAGCTGCTCAATACCTTGGGCGTTCAGGACCGATTGGCCGAATGGGCCGCTGGCGACACGATGGATCAGCGGTTCGGGCATCGGCAGGTGTTCGCTAAGACGGTGGAGCTGATGGATGAAGTGTGCCAAGTGTTTGACAGCGTTGAACTGTCGCACGCAGCGTGGGAGTCGATCTTTACCGATGCCCTGTCGTCGATGACGGTCAAGCTAATTCCGCCGACACTGGATCAGGTGTTGGTCGGCTCCATCGAACGCAGCCGCCACCCCGACATTAAAGCCATCTTCTTGATCGGGGCCGCGCAGAAGCAGTTTCCTGTTCCGGTGATGGGCGAGATGCTGCTGACCGAACAGGATTATCAGTCCGCCGCGGCCAATCTGGAACTGGCAAACCCGTATGACCAGACCTTAACGCATCGACCGTACCTGGCCTATATCGCGCTGACCCGTGCATCGAAGCAGGTATCCTTATCATATCCGCTGGCCGACGAAAAGGGAGCGGCGATTGTCCCGTGGTCCGGAATCGAGTCGCTGACGGTATCATTCACCGATGTGGCAGTTCAGTTTCCATCGGCAACGGTCACAGAACCGAAAGCTGTCCAGACCAGCGGGCAGCTTACCCAGTGGCTTTGTGGACAGTTGGGCAAAGACAAGCAGCCGCCGGAAAGCGATAGGCAACAAATTGCGGCGGGCGTTCTGGAACGAATGCACAAGAGCGATGACGAATCGCTGAAGCAAACGGCCGCCCATGTGCAAAAATCGCTGGACTATGACAACGCCGCCGCGATGGATGGCGAACTGGCCGGGCAACTGTTTAAGTTTCCGATGACCACATCGGCATCGCGGCTGGGAACCTTTGCCAAGTGTCCGTATCAGTATTTTGCAAAATACACACTCGGCTTAGAGCAGCGGCAGACCGTACGGTTTGAGCCAATGGATATCGGTACATTTTATCACGCCGTGCTGGAGGCATCGTTTAATGCGTTGAAAGCAAAAGGCAAGGACTGGGACGATTTGAACACGGACGAATTGATCGCCCTGTGCGATGCCGAGAGCGAGCGGGTGATTTCCGAAAACGCCCAACTGATCAACTTTATGCGGCAGCGAACACACCACCGATACATCATCGAGTCCGCCCGCGAAGTGCTGCGGTCGTTCATGCCGATGCTGGCACAGTTAAGCCGCGCCGGACAATTCAAACAGACCGAGGCCGAATGGAAATTCGGTTTTGACGAGTCATTCAGGTTTGTCCTTCCATTGGATGATGGGCGAAAAGTCCATCTCCGAGGGCTGATCGACCGGCTGGATACAGCCAATATCGACGGCCAGAAAGCGGCACTGGTCTTTGATTACAAAACCGGCGGTAAATCCGTGGATTTTGCCGGGATGCTGTACGGGCTGGATCTGCAACTGCCGATCTACCTGCTGGCGAGCCACGCTGGAAACATCGCCCCCGCTGGCGCATTCTTTCTGCCGATTGGCTCACCAACCACTTCGGTGTCGCCATCGGATATGGACGCCATCGAAGCGAGTTTCAATAAGGCCTATGGGCTGTTCGACGGTAACTTCTTTGCATCGCTGGACACCGCCGCCGCGTCATCGGGTGGGCGGAGCGAATTTTACAATTATTATGTCAACAAAGACAGCGAGCCGTACAGCTATTACAAAACCAGCGGCGCATTAAGGCCCGACGACTTCGATGCCCTGCTGGAGTACACCGAACGGTGCATCAAAAAACTCATTGAAGATTTGACCGCCGGAACCATTGCAATCACGCCCTTCCGCATCGGCACAAACTCCCCCTGCACCTGGTGCGACTACCGCCCCCTATGCCGCTTCGACTGGCAGATCAACAACTACAACCACCTCGAAAAAATCGGCAAAGAAGAAGCATTAGAAAGAATGAAGGACCATTAAAGCAAACAACTTTCGCCCCTGCGGGGCTTTGGGGGTGTGCGAACCCTTTCCGGGGGTTGACACCCCCGGCTAATAACCTTTTGCCCCTTCGGGACTTTGAAAATGGAATAGCAATCTTTGGACTAAATACTAAAACAGTGGTGAGTTCATAAAAGTTTAGGTTCAAAGGAACCCTCATTTATGTTAAACTATTTCGGAAACAGAAAAAGCAAATAATAACAATCGGTTAGGGCCGCAGGCCCGTAAGGTTGTTAGCCGGGGGCGTGAGCCCCTGGAGAGGGAGATTCCCACCTCCTCCTCCAAAAGAGAAGCCCCGCAGGGGCGAAAGAAAGGAGCCCAATGTCTTACACCAGTTTGCATTACCATATTGTGTTTTCAACCAAAGAAAGATGCCCCTATCTCAACGAAGAAAATGGCCGCCTGAACGCGTATTTCGGCGGGATCGTCCGCAACATGAAAGCAAAACTGCACCGCGTCAACAGCACCGCCAACCATGTGCATCTGGCCGTGGGACTGCATCCGAGCGTATCGGTTTCATCCTTTGCAGGAACGATCAAAACAAACTCATCAAAATGGATTCATGAAACATTTGAGTCATTGCAAACATTTTCCTGGCAGGAAGGATACTCGGCATTTTCAGTTTCGTATTCAGGCATCGATAAGGTAATGCAGTATATAGTGAATCAGCAGGAACATCATAAAAAACTGTCGTTTGAAGAAGAATTGGTATTGCTTTTGAAAAAGCACCATATTGATTATGATCCAAAATACATGTTTAAGTAATTTCGACCTTTCGCCCCTGCGGGGCTTTGGGGGTATGCGAATTCTGTTCCGGGGGCTTACGCCCCCGGCTAATGATCTTTTGCCCTTTGGGGCTATCTGAATGCTACATCTTTTATAACCCTGAAATAGGAGTCCTGGTTTTTTTACACAATTTTTACACTTTTCCTGTAACCTTTTTGGGGGTATGATTGTCTAAACAACAATAGCCCATCAAAAGCCATCTAAATCTTGAAAGGGAATATGATTATGAAAACGAAAACGATTTTGACGAGTCTGGTGATTTTGGTAGCGGCGGCGTCTGTTGTTCAGGCGCGGACGAAGTTGGTGGCGCTGCCGGAGCGGGATGCGACGACTATCCGGCTGGATAACCCCGCCGCGACGCTCATTGAGGAGGATCGCGTTCTGACGCTGCAAAAGGGGCTGAATAAGTTGGACTTTTCGTGGAAGGCCGTGTCCATCGATGCCGATTCGATCCGGCTGACCGTGCTGGACCACCCCGAACAAGTTAAACTGCTCAATGTCAGCTATCCGCCGGGCGAGCCGGCACTGGTCTGGGAGATCGCCTCCGATGGCGATTATGCCGAGACGGTTCGCATCAGCTACCTGCTGCGCAATATCGACCGGCTGGTAACCTACAAAGCCATCGCCGACAAAGAAGAAACCCAGCTTGACCTCAAGAGCTATCTGGTGCTGCGGAACTTTTCCGGCGAGGACTTTGACAACGCCCGTGTATTGCTGGACTATGGCGACAGTTTCCAGCAGGGCATCGACCATGAAGAGACCAAGCGGATGCTGTTTTTGAAAGCGCCTGAAGTCCCCATCACCAAGATCTGGACATGGGATTCGGCGAAGCTGCCGTGGAATCCGGAAAAGCACGAAAACAAGAACATCGGCGTCCCGGTCAGCTATCGCATTGTCAATGACACCGACAGCGGCCTTGGCAACTTCGCCCTTTCCGGCGGCAAGGCACGACTCTTTCAGGATGACGGCAGCGAAAGCACCATCTTCCTCGGCGAGGACCATACCGCACTGGTTCCGGTCGGCCAAAAAACCGAACTCTACATCGGCGACAGCCGGGACATTGTGGTTACCCAGCGCAAGATGAAAAACGACAAGATCAACCTGCGAAAGAACAACAAGGGTAAGGTCGTGCTGTATGATACAGACGAGTTGATTACCGCCAAGATCGAGAACTTCAAGGACAAACCGGCCACGCTGACGATGATCCAGCACATCAGCGGCCAGTGGGAGATGAAAAAATGCACCCTCGACGGCAAGAAAGTCAAGTACACCAAAAAGGATGCGGACATGCTGGAGTTTGAGATTCAGCTTCCCGCCCGCGACGATGACGGCCCGGCGGTTAAGAACCTCGAAATGCGGTACAGCCGAATCAATGTAAGACCGTAGATTGTATAGTGTAGATTTTAGATTGAAACAGGAGCATGAAAATGAAAAATACAACAATCATTACAATACTGACAATGCTGACCGCGGTATCCAGTGCCAAAGTTGATTTGGTAACGCTGCCCAATCGGGAGTTGACGCAGTTGACGATTTATAACTCCGCCGATTTGACGCTGGTGCGGGACGGGCGGTCACTGACGCTCAAGGAAGGTGGAAATAAACTTCAATTTTCCTGGGCGGGTACGCTCATCGATCCGACATCGCTATCGATGCTGCCAAAAGCACACGCCGACAAGATTGATATTGCAGATCTGTCGTTCCCGCCGCGAGTGAAAAATCTGGGCCTGTGGAATATCGACAGCGAAATCGGCGGCAAAGTACCCATCGAGATTACCTACCTGACAAGCGGCCTAAGCTGGCGGGCGTTTTATATGGGTACACTCACCGAAGATGAAAAGACGATGCGATTGCAGGGTTATGTCCGTGTTACCAACAACTCCGGCGAAGATTACGAGAACGCCCAGACCCGCCTCATCGTCGGCAAGGTGCATATCCTCGACCGCATCGCCGAACTGGCCCAGCGCCAATACCCCTACGGCCGACCTGGTGAACCGGTGTCCATGCCAAGAGCCGCAGGTGTTCAGGATGAAAGTTTTAAGATGCTCAGGCAAGCCAAGGGTAAAGTCATGGCGATGGATGCCGTCGCGTCAGCCCCAAAAGAAATTAAAAAAGAAGGCCTCAGCGAATATTTCCTCTATACCATCGAAGGCACGGAAACCATTCCGAACACATGGTCCAAGCGGTTGCCCAGTTTTGACACGGACGAAATCCCGGTGGTCAACCTGTATAAATTCGAGCAAGAGCGCCACGGCCCCAATGTTATCCGTTATTTGAGTTTTACCAACGATACCGAACACGAACTCGGCGAAACGCCCATCCCCGGCGGCGGGATGAAGGTCTATCGCACGGTTGATAACGACCAGCATTTGTCCAATGAGGGGACTTCGTCGTTCAAATACATCCCGGTCGGTGAAGAAGTGGAACTGAATCTCGGCGTTGTCAGCAATGTCATCGTAAAGCCGACACTGATGGACGAAAAAACCGACAACTACCGCTTTAACACCAAAGGCAATATCGACGGCTGGGACGAGATTCACTCGTTTAAACTCGAAGTTAAAAACACCCGTGATCTGCCGGTCAAGATCGAGATCAAACGCCACTTCCACCCGCGTCAATGGGACATCAAAAACATCGGCAAAGAATACACGCTCACCTTGGACCCACAAAGCGAAAAGACCATCGAATACGAACTAACCACCTATCATGGAACCCGCACCGAAGACTGGACACGAAAACACAGAGATTAACAAAAGCGCGGGGGGGGGGCAAGCTCCCCGATTGCGACTGCGAGAAACGCCGGCGTTGTAATCGGACGGCTTGCGTCGATCCGCTTTTGCAAAAAAGGCCCTGACCATCCTTGGTCCGGGCCTTTTTTCTAAAATTAAAGCCGTGGCGGGCTTTCAAAATTGACAGGCAGTTTGATCCCAAAAGTTGGTTTTGCATAGTATGCCTAACCATCTGTTTCTTCTTGCAATCCGGGGCATCCATTTCCCGCAACTGCCTGAAGCGAACCTCCATGTCCGCACGGGCTAAACCTCATAGTAACGCCGGCTTATGGGCCGGCACTGCGGCACTAAAACAAGTTCGGCTGGTCCGTTGCATCCGGCTCGGCGATTGCCTGGCGAACTTCGTCCAGCAGCTCCCCGGCATCCGTAAAATCGCGATAGACACTGGCAAAACGAATATAGGCCACCTTGTCAACTTGACGCAAAAACCGCATCGCCTGTTCACCGACAAACAGCGCGGAAACCTCTTTGTCATAATTTCGGAAAATCTCCTCTTCAATGCGATCAGCAACCTCCTGTGTTTTTTCCGCCGAAACCGGGCGTTTGTAGCAGGCCTTTTGCAACCCAACGATCAGTTTGTCACGATCATACGGCACACGGGTTCCGTCCTTTTTGACCACATTAAGCTTAAAGGACTCGCCAATTTTTTCGTAGGTGGTAAAGCGACGCTTGCATTCGATACACTCCCGGCGGCGGCGAATCACACGCCCGCCCTCACTCGACCGGGAATCGATGACTTTGTCGTTATCTTCTTTGCAAAACGGGCATCTCATATGGGCGGCCTGCGCTATTTTGATGAGTTTTCAGAGCAACTACATATCCTTATCACGACATCTTAACTTCAATATATGGTGTGTCAACAGGAAATCCCAAACTTTTATCGGCCCTGAGAAATTTTTTGCGGATAATTGTTGTTGTAGATGTAGACTCACTTTCTAAATAGCACAAATTATATGAAGATGGCACAAGACCTCTGCGCGTACAGATACCGCCGCCATTTTGCCTAAATTCACAAAAAGCGAACGGTTTTACATAATTTAATATGACAGCGCTATTTTTGCTCAAGACTTTTGGGTAGTGTAAAATCTTTTCTGTAAATTGGTGTTAACCACCGCATGTTGCTGGGTGGAGGCGAGCGCAGCGAGCCGGAACCCAGCAACATGCGAAATTTTGCTT
>NBLM01000039.1 GCA_002084585.1 Planctomycetales bacterium 4572_13
AATATATGTTCGGGAATTCTGCCGTACATGATAAAAAATTCGAGTTCCTGCTGGAGGCGTTAGCTCCAGCGGCTTAAACCATTAACAAAAATGCGAAAGTTTACCTTTAATTGGTGTTCATTCGTGATTCCTTTAGAGTGCAACCGTGACGGTCTCGTTCTCATCAAAATCTTCCTTAAATATCTGCTGCAAGGATTCGGTTGAAACCGCATCCCACAGGCGCGGTCTGCGACCGGGCTGCTGCTCAAATTTACCCAGAAGATTCTGCGAACGATCAAACAACAGTTCCTCATAAGAATCTGGATGACAAAGGAAGTTTATCCGAACAACCGACTCGACTGCCTCGGACTTCGCTTTGGCCTTCTCCGGCGGCAACTTTGTCAGGTGAACCGGCACCAACTGCCCTCTCGCAGCAAGCACATCTACAATGACGCTACTATGGTTACTCTGTAAAAACACCCTCGCCAATTCTGTCAGAAGCGGCTCCGGCAGAAAAAAACGATCGGGTGAGAATGTTTTAATCTCTTTGGCATTACAGGTCACCAGAAGCGTCCCGCTTTCATCCGGAACAATCTCGTAAACCACAGTCCCTTCCATACGGGGGTTACTCAGGTCTGTTTCCCAACGATAATCTTTCTCAATCGGGTCAAACCAAAGTTCCGATTCAAATTCCAGCACATTATATTCAAACTGCCGGACACTCACCCTGTAAGGTCGCCGTCCATTATAACCAGAGAACGAACGACGAGCATAATAATAGCCCCGATTTTTCCCCACCGCATCTTTAATCAGAAACGCCTCATCGGGCAATGGTGGGCGACGCAGACGATTTGCCTGCGTCTGCAAAAACTCATCCATCAACGCACGACCGTCCGCCGCTTCCTGACCGGGGCGATACTGAATGCTTCCGACCATTGACCTCAGGACACTTTCTCCATGAATACCGCCAATCTCAGATGAACTCACCAAAAGCTCAAGCGATCTATTGGCATCTAAACGCATCATCCCCATATAGACCTCATCCTGTGCGGCTGAGGGGATAAGCATCCTTGCGTAAATTAACGGACAGTCCTGACCCATCCGGCCAAAGGACTGAATTACAGCACCAATTCTTTGGGCCTGTCTTTCCAACAACTCTCGTTCGGAACCAGCCGGTGTACTAAATACAAACCGCCAGCGAACCTCCGTTTGGCCACGGCCCGGCCGACGGAACTGACCGATCAGCGTCATGCTGTTTTCAGCGTCCTCATATTGCCACGCAGGCGTTCGCTCCCAACCAGGGCCGCTTGGAATCGACACCGACAACCCAAAACCAGGCAGGGCAATCGGATCAGAAAGGATCACTCTGGCCCGGAGTTTGACGATCAGGCCCGCAATCAGCAAGCCGAGCATAAAGATCATCAGGAGGGCCACTTCGACCAGCGAATAGCGTTTTATCTTTTCAGTATCCATAAGGTGCAAATCATACGGGTTGACGCTGTTTTTTTCAACTCTCGATGTTGCAAAAAATCAAAAAACTCAAGGGAACCATTCCATCGTGCCGATTTATTACAAAGAAGGACGCTGAAAATAGCTTTATTTGTTATCTTTTAAGAGAGTAAGCCATCACACAGGGACGATAGCAATGATTCAAAAAAAAACTGTGGATATTTCTGAAATGAAAGGCATCTTGTCGGAGTCCCAACAGGAAAATTCGCCCGTTATCGGCAGTTTTATGGTCAATGGGAAGTGGCGGCTTGCTGAGTTAACAGTGTGCGGCGGCTGTAGTGATTTTGTCGATTTTTACTGCCAATCCGCCTGCGAAGACCTCAAGAAAGATCAGCCAGTTGGTATCTGCATTCATCTGGGGCATTTCAAATATCTGTTCGATTCGACCGTCCGAGCGGTTGAGCCAGACGGGACACGATGTCAAATTTCGCTTCACTTCCCCGATAAAATCGAACGCGTTGAACGACGGGCCTACCATCGTCAACCCATTCCGGCTAATACCAAGGTCAAAGTGATATTCTGGCATCGCGGCTATCTGGATGAGTCAGAAAACACTCCGGGGGAGGTCTATTGGCAGGGAACACTGCTGAATCTTTCTGCAGGCGGGACGCGATTTGAAATTGAAATCGAACACAAAGAGCATTTCAGGATTGGCCAGCTTTTGGGGATACAGTTTACACCGATGAGCTACCAAAAACCGCTGTTGCTCGAATCCCATGTCAAATACGCCGAAGAACAATCGGACAACAGGCACTTCAGGATCGGTGTCGAGTTTCTTGGGTTAGAGGCCAGCCCCGAAGGCCGCCAAATTCTGGATCGAATCCTCGAAGTCATCAGTGAATACGAAACAATAAATACCAAAGAAAATATTAAATCCTAAGCTCGAAATCCGAAACAACAGAAACACTCATTTTTGTTTCTAAAATTGTTTTTTTTGTCATTCGATATTGTTTCGGATTTAGACTTTAGTGCTTAGGATTTTTAAGTATTAACTGCGTCAATCCCTGCCAGCAATGCCCGTGCCTTGGTCAAAGTTTCAGCCCACTCCGCTTGAGGATCAGAGTCAGCACACCTCGCGCCGTTGGTTCCAGTTCGTCAATGATCTCCATCGAGCGAATCTTCGGCGTCCCCGTGATTGAACCACCTGGAAAGGACGCCTTCAAAATCTCAATGATGCGTCGCGGCCCCGGCGGCAGCGCCAGTTGTCCCTGAACCGTCGCGACGGCGTGGTAAACAGTAGGGAATGCTTCGATCTGACGGCCACAGGAAACACGCCGCGTACCGGGACGGCAAATTCGTGCCAGGTCGTTGCGTTCAAGATCAACAATCATTGCTAATTCAGCATGCTCCTTTTCGCTCGTCACCAGACCATGAAAGTGTTTCGCGTTTTCAGGCGATTGGTCGGATAGTAAAGGATTTCGCGGCCGTGTCCCCTTGATGGGCTTGGTCGTTATCGTCTGGCCCGCTACTTCCAAAAACAACTCCGGCGAAGCGCTGACCACCGCCCTGTCATCCCACGCCAGATACGCCGCGAAAGGGCTGGGATTGTGAGCGTTTTGCCAATGGAACAGATCAAGTGGGTGACCCTTGAAATCAGCGAAAAACCGCTGCGAAAAATTAATCTGATAAGTATCGCCGTCATAGATGTACCGCTTTATCTTTGCGAGTGCATCGGTATATTGTGTTTTCGACATATTGCTGCGAAGAGCGTCCATCGAAACATGCTCAATATCCGCCGGGGCGAAAATCGGGGCGGAGGTCGTTTGAGCTTGGGCAATCCAGCTTTTCAGGGTATCCAAATTTCTCTCCACCATTTGGCGTTGGCCCTCGTATTCCAATGCCATCAGGGTAAACTGGCCGCTCGTATGATCGAACAGAATCGCCTTGTCATAAAAGCCAAGCCGGATGACGGAAAAACCCTGATCGTCCACCGCCGTAGCCGGGAGTTTCTCGATAAATCGCCCCAGTTCATAGCCAAAATAGCCAATCCAGCCACCGCCAAAAACTCCCGGCGGCACTTGCTCTTTGTGGGTACTGTCAAGCCGATATTGGGAAAGAACGGTCAACAGTTTTTCAAATGGGTCTTTCTGCTGTAAAGAAAACTCAAAAACCTCAACCGGCTCGGCGGCGAAAATACTCCATCCCTGCACAGATTCATTGCCGCCAAGGATTGCCGCTTGCGACTTGGACGCAACAACCTCAGAAAGTAACGACAGGGAAATACCGCCCTCAACTTGACAAAAATGAGGTGTAAAAAAAATCGGTTGTTGTGAATGAGTTGTCATTTTTTTTAATGTGGCACGGGCCTCCAGCCCGTGAGTCACGGCCAAAATGACCGTGCTACATTGAATCAAACTGTTCGACGATCTGTACTGATGCCGAAGCACCGATGCGGGATACGCCTGCTTCGATGAAGGACAGTGCCTGCCGGAGCGTTTTAATGCCACCGGCGGCCTTGATCTTGCATTGTGGCACCGCGGCGGCCATTTTCTTGACATCCTCAACATCCGCACCGCCAGCATTGTGAAAACCGGTGCTGGTTTTGAGAAAGTCCACGCCGCAGTCTTGTGCGACACCGCAAACAAACTGAATTTGTTGCTCATTCAATGCCGCTGATTCAATAATCACTTTCAGCAGCACTTTCGGACTCATCGACCGGCACACCTTGACAACCGCCTCAAAATCCCGCCGCAGGTAATCCGCATCACCGGCAATCACAGAAGCCAAATCCGCCACAATATCCACCTCATCGGCTCCAGCCATAATGACCGCCTCGGCTTCATAGGCCTTAACTTTCGACAAATTCGTCCCATACGGAAAACCCGCCACCGAAACCACCTTCACCCCCGTCCCATGCAAAATATCCGCACACAACGCCACCCACCGCGGCTGCACACAAACCGCATAAAACCCATAATCCACCGCTTCCCGACTGTGCCTGCAAACATCCGGCTTCGTAGCCATACAGTCCAGCAGCGTATGGTCAAAATATGCCGCCAATTGTTCTTTTGTTTGTAGTATCATGCCAGTTTTATCAATCCTTCCAATTCCACCATTTCAGGCATTCGGGATTGTGTTGTTTGTTTGAGACATAGTATTTTGCGTAGCGGAAGACATACAGAACACAACGGTCAACGGGCGATGCTTTTATGTCGCATAGGTCATCATACAGCTTTTCGGGGTCGCTTTTTTTCATGTCCTCAATTGCATACACGCCGACATCGTTCAAGAGCACTTCAATCTTTTCGCCAATCCACGGAATGGTTTTCAAATCTGACATTTCGAATATATATCCTTCATGCCCTTCAAGTTCTTCATGGTTAATTATCCTGTTAATCCCGTTAATCCTGTCTAAAAAAACACGGTTAATTATTGCCGGATATCTTCCACAGACGCAGGTAAGGATGCCGGCTTTTTATCCGCAGGCAGTTCCATGATCGGGATACGGGGCTTGTGAGGTTGCTGCGTTTTATCTGAAGGTATATGGATCGCAGCAAGCTCTTTGGATAATTCATCCCCGTCGTCTTCATCTTCCTGCGGCTCGACAATCTCCTGTTCCCGGGAAACCTCAACCTGTTCGGCCAAATTCTTTGTATCCGGTTCTTCGTTTCCAGCCGACTGTTCCATCGCCTCAGGGTTGGCATAGATGGCGTTATGAACCGCCTCTTCAGCCGACTCGCTGGTCAGGGGCTTTAGATAGATCGGGCCGATCGCGTCGGGCTGCTCGACCCAGATCAAATGGTTCCGCATCAACTCCAGCATCGCCAAAAACAGCCCAATCATCATCAAACGATTGTCGCAGACCTCAAAGACCTTCTGCAGCGACATCGGCCCTTCCGTCTGCAAACGATGCAGCATCTCGATCTGGTACAGATCGATCGGTGTGTCATCTGTGATATGATCATAGCTTTGATACTGCCCTGTGGCCTGCAAAATCGAATCAAACGCCTCCAGCAGCGTCCAGATACTGACCTGATCCAAATCCAATTCCGGCTCCTGCATAGGTTTGACCCTTTCCAGAATCGTATCGGAACGGGTAAACCGCAGTTTCCGCTCCTCGGCGGCATCCTGCAAGAGATTGGAAGCGTCCTTGAACTTTTTATATTCCAGCAACTGACGCACCAACTCGGCTCGCGGATCGGTCATATCACTGTCGCCCGTTTCATCCAGTTCCGGCTTGGGCAGCAGCATTCTCGACTTGATCTCCATCAGTGTCGCCGCCATAACCAGAAACTCCCCTGCCAGATCGATGTCCAGCATCTTGAGCATCTCAACATACTGAATATACTGCTTCGTAATATTCAAGATGGGAATGTCGTAAATATCGACCTCCTCCTTGCGCACCAAATACAACAGCAAATCCAACGGCCCGGCAAAGCTGTCAAGTTGTACTTTATACTCACTCACTCAATCATCACCCTCATCAGCTCTTTCAGCAAGAACCTGCTTTGCCTTCTTAGCATCGCGTTCAAAGACTCTCAATTCCACACGGATCGCATTGATGTGCGGCAACATCGTCACCAAATCCTCACCAAAAACGGTTGATTCAATACCGGCATTATCAAGCGCCAACTTGGCCAGTTCCGCATCAAAACTACCCTCAAACTCCGCAATCGAAACTAATTTTTCATCATCACGCATTTCGAACATCTCCTAATCCAGTCGCATCCCGCACCCGCTTCATGGTTTCGGCCGCGACGCCCCTTGCTTTTGCGGCCCCGTTACAAAGAACCTGCTCAACATAGTCCGCGTTATTTTCCAGTTCCTGGCGTTTTTGACGGAATGGGCGGAAATAGTCATGCAGCAATTCAACCACTCGCTTTTTGACCGTTCCGTAGCCAGTTCCTCCGGTGCGATATTTCTGTTCCCATTCGGCCAGCTCGGTTTCGTCCGCCGCCAATTTCAGCAACGCAAAAATATTACAGGCATCCGGATCCTTGGGATCTTCGACCGGCGTCGAATCGGTTACAATCCGCATCACCTTTTTCTTGACCTTGTTTTCCGGCTCGAATATCTCGATGGTGTTCTCATAGCTCTTGCTCATCTTGCGGCCGTCAATACCGGGAACCACGGCGACGGATTTTAAGATATGCTCTTCGGGCAACACGAAAACAGATCCGTAAAGATTGTTGAATTTGATCGCAATGTCACGGGTTACCTCAATGTGCTGTTTCTGGTCGGCGCCGACCGGGACGAGGTTGCTGTCGAACATGAGGATGTCCGCCGCCTGCAAGACCGGATAGGCAAACAATCCATGTACCGGCGACAATCCCTGCTCGACCTTGTCCTTAAAACTGGTGCATCGCTGGAGCAGCCCCATCGGCGTTACGCACGACAGTATCCACGCCAGTTCGGTTACCTCCGGCACATCCGACTGCCGCCAGAACACCGTCTTTTCCGGGTCCAGGCCCAGTGCCAGATAATCCTTGGCCACATCCAATGTCGATGCGGCGAATGCTTTCGGGTCAGGACGGGTCGTTAAGGCATGGTAGTCGGCGACAAAGTAAAACCCCTCATTTTCGGCCTGCAATTGCAGATGCTGCCGCATCGCGCCAAAATAATTGCCAATATGTAACTTGCCGGACGGCTGAATCCCTGAAAGTACTCGCAAAATTATCTCCTGAATCTTAAACACACTACGATTAAGGACAAAGAGTAGCAATTTTGAGATAGAAAGTCAAGCGAGACCTGCGAAAAACACCCGTGAAAAACAAGTGAGAGGCCGAATAAATAAAACCCCTTCAGCCGCTGTGGCACAAGGGGTTTTGGTTTGCATGATATTTCAGCACTGTGGTTTTACCGCATCAAAGACACTCATATCCCTTCTCGATATTGTTACATCCCTGGCATTCCGGGCATCCCCCCCCCGGGCATTCCTGGCATCATTCCTTCCATCGGCATCCCCTGCCTCGTCCCCGGTGATCTCTGCTCAACTCCCTGCTCTATCGATTCCTGGATTTCGTCATAAACCCTGCGTGTATCAGAATGCCAGTTGTTTTTTCCGACAGCGGCCTGCTGCATTTTTTTCTCTGCGTCATAGTAAAGCATTTTATACAATGGGCCTCGACGCAAACGACTTCCCCAGACAATTTCCCGAAGCACATCCACAAGTGTTGCATCTGATGTAAAATCAACCTTATCCGATTCCTGGCTCGTCATTTGAGGACGGTCCGCTCTGCTTTCCATGTCGTCGGCTTCCTCAACATCTTCGACTTCATAGCCAATCACCTCACCGGGATAAACATCAAAATCAAAGTTCCGCCACTGGCCAAGATAGTACTTCGCTACCTCAACCTGGACACCTTCGATGTCATTGATGGCATCCCTGTCAGCAACAACATCCATCGGGAACACATAGATCCGTTTGGGAACGGATACCTCGGCCGTTGGTTGGGAATAATCGCTCCAGAGTACAATCCGATCCTTATAATCCGCCTGATCACTCTGGAACCAATCCTTGCCGGCAATCGGATTAAAGACCCCAATGCGGATTCGGTACTGATAGGTCTTTCCCGGCTGGACCGTGTCATCATGAGCCCAAACCAGCAACGACTCCCGCCTGGATCGAATAATGCTTTTTTCGTTTAATAACTCTTTCTCAAAATCCTTCTGAACATCATCAACACCCCGTTCCTTGCGAGCAGTCCGCCGGGTGGTACGCACGGGGTTATCGCCCCCCGGCATCATCATGCCGAATTCCCCATCTCTCGCTCCCTGCCGCCGGCCTGTTGTTCGGCGGCGCGTATCAGTGGGCTTCGCCGAACGCCTGCTGCGGAGTTCCTCTTTTCTTTCACGCTCGGCCTGGACGGCCTGCTTTTTCATAATTTCCAGCGTTTCATCCAAAAACTCCGGTGCCATCCATTCGGTGCGGCTGACCGTAAACGAATACGATTCGGGCTGCAGGATATCATGCTGAATGTCCTGGCTCTCATATTGCGACATCCAGATGTCCACTCCAAACGAAGCTTCGTCCAACACCAGCGGCAATTCCTCAAGGAGTTTCCGCTGTGAGTCAATTGCGGTCCGTGAAATCTGCTCCCACTGCCCCCACCCCCCATTGTCCTGTCGGGTTCTTCGCTGTGCTTCCAGCCGCGCAAATACCGGTGCGGCCAGGCGTGTGTCTTTCCATGATGTTTTCAGTCGGGGGCCCATAAAACTCTGTTGGAAATTGTTATACAATCCCTGTATATCAAGGCGGGCGGAAACAGTGACTAAGTCAATGTCGGCAACTTCAGTTGCGGACGAAGCATAAGGGTGATCAGGGCCAATGTCTTCGGTTGGAATCTCCGCCGCTCCCCTCAAACGCCCAACGGCCACCTCGGCCAAAGAGGGAATGGCCGGCAAAGCATAGGTGCGATCCTCCTGAATGGCCTCCCCCACACCGGGACTGGGAAATCGGACAGATGAAGATATTTCGGAAATAGACGACTGGAGCAACCGGTCGTATTCAGACAGATAGGCCTTGTCATTGGGCGGCGTCGACGGAGCGGGCTTATCCAGTTCAGAGACAGCTGCTTCCGCTTCCTGCTTAACATAGCGATCTATCTCAGAGGGGCCTAACTTTCTTTGCTGGCCCCGGACCCTGACTTTCTCACCGTAGGGGTTGCTAATAACGAAAGCCCACAACAGGAACATACTAACCAGTACGCACACCGCCAGCACAATCTTATCCACATAGTTTTCGAGCATCGCCAGTATATTTTTATTTTGCATCTCCACAATTCCTAAATCTTATGATAGAATTCGACTCACCATTTCCTTTTCGAAACCCTAAAAACTTCCCGGCCTTATTCCGGAGAATGTGTCATTCTGTGTATCGTTCTGTTCTTCCGTATCTTCAGGTTGGCCAAGTTGCTTCTTGATCAGGTTCGGCTTAATCGCGTCATATCCTGCCCGATTAAACTGATACTCACAGATCAGATCCAAACGCACCACCGCCCCCTTTCCATAGCGGTAAAGTTCATGAGCGGAGTCCATTTTGTCGATGACTTTCAAATCGCTCTGTAAGATGGTGATTTGATTATGACGGGACTGAATGGGTTGGCCGGACTGAACAAAATCAGGATAAAACGAATGGGGCTTTTCGCTGCACAATTCCTTCATAAAGGGAAAGATAAATCGACTGTCCAGAAGCACTGAAACCGCACAATGAATAACATCCACCTCGTCATTGCAAAGACGCCCTGTCAGTGAATGATCCAGAAAAACGCTGGGAGAGTCAGGCATTGCGTAACTCGGTCTGTCACGAAGTCCCGTCGTCGCCGTGGTTCGAGAATGGCCACGAGTAGTCGTCTGGTTTCCTGCTGTAACCAGACCGGCAAAACGAATGCCTAAAAGCCGCTTAACCGGAACAGACAATACATTACCTGTATCACCGTTCATCTTCTTAATTGTATCGACAATGTCTTCATACACCCAAAAGGCGATTTGAGAATCCCAGCAGTCTTCCAAGGCCTGACTTTTACCCGAAAATTCATAGGCATCCCAAAATGGATACCATGCAAAAGCAAGTGGATTGGCATAAACAGAGACCTCCTGTGCGCGTCCCAAACACAATGCGTCAATCCTGGGATCCTGCGGGGCCACTGCGCGAGTACCGCGCCCGCCGTAACCGGTTGCCGGTTTTCCGCCGCCGGTTTTTGCTCGGATCTCCGCTTGGCTGGGAGCATCTAGGGCATTCATCGTCTCAATCAGTGTTTCGATCTTAATACGGTATTGCTCCCCAAACTCCAAATAGATTTGTTGAGATGGGTCATCCGGTTCAGGAAATATCTTGTACTCATAGGTAATTAAATCGCGCCGACCGCTACGGACAGCGAGTTCTTTAATTTTATTCGCCTGCTCTTCCAACTTGTCCATATGGACCCGAATCTGCCGCGGCTCATATCGCGAAGGAACATTATTTTGCAGTTTCTGGACTTTACCAGCCATCCGAACACTTCCCGCCATTGCCTCCTTAGCTTTTGGCGAGAAAACTAATACCACTAACAAAAGCAACAGTACCGCCACAGTTGTGATGATAACCGACGGTGCCAGCGCCTTGTACTTTTTAAGTGTACTCGTAACCGGTTTCAGAAATCCCATGGAGCTATTCATTTTCTCAACCTGCTTTAATTAAACTATCTGTTATTTCCACTGATCACACCCTCTCCCAATATCCCTACCACGGCGATGCCCCTTCGGTCGCTTCCTCTTTCTCCGAAGCATCTTTCCATGTAAATTTGGCTCGAATACGGAACCAGCAATCCCTCTCGATCCATAATTCCTTGCCGTTTAATTTGTTGTATTTTTTTCTGCCGAGGTCTTTTTCCGTCAGTTCCGGATTGCTGTCGATTTCTTTCTGCGTAACAATATCATAGGTTCTGCTGATCTCTTCATTGGTCATCGGATCAACGAGAACCTGTTCGGTATAAATGATGTCCTGATCTCGTCTTCTGGACCCGGCTCTGCGATCGGTCGGCTCGTTTCGGTCTGAAAGCCGCGGCACACGCTCGATTTCTTTCTGCACACCGATACCGGCAGGCATCTCTTGTGAATCCAGATCAACCAAGCCGGTTTCCACCTTGAAGTGGGTAATATCATGTTTAGCAAACAACGCATACGGAATATCCGGGAACAGGACGGCCAGCTTTTCAAGCCGGGTTATAAACCCCCAGCGATGTTGGTCTCCCCGGACACTGGGCGGGTCCAGCAACTCGGCGATATTTTGATAAGGGCTGTAGCCCTCGATCAGGACGGTAAAACCATCGCCCCCTTCGGCCTGCTCTTCTTCCCTCGAGGTTGTCGCACTCCCCGGCTTTGACCTTGGGCCGCCAGCAGCGGGGCCAAATCCGTCCATCATTCCCGGCATCATGCCCGGCATCATACCCGGCATCATCATGTCCATTCCACCCGGCATCTCACCCCCCCGAGAAGTCCGAGAGCGGGTTCCGCGTGTAGATCGCCCGCTGCCAGGTTCCGGAAAAGCGGCATTTTCAACATCCTCGGTGTATTCCATCGCAAACCGCGTTACAAACAACTGTTTTCGCTGATCACGAGGAACAGCCATCACCCCCTGGACATCCCCGGCCGCAAAGGCCTCATACAGAGCCGCCTGATCGGCATTGTACGCCTTCGAGGGCAGACACCGGGCCAGTGTTTCAATAAAAAACGGAACCACATCGCGGTATCGGAAAGCATCCATCTGTTTTTTTATCTCGTCTTCAAGCGGCTGGCGGCGGGCTTTTTGCTCTGAGATTTCATTGGATACATTCTTTATCTGATTGACAATGTCCTGTATATCCCTTCTGGTTGGTTTATGGCTTTCGTGTTGTTTGAGTGATTTGAAAGTCGTCCCCAATGCCAGCACGGACGCAAACAACAGAATGCCGGCCGCAATCGTAAACATCCGCGCTTTCCGGGTCCAGGCCATCGCGCGGGCAATCTTCCGGGGCAGCAAATTAGTATGAATCTTCGCTTCATCCAGCAGTTGCGCCCCCAGACCGTAGGCAATACCGAAATCGGATATATTTTCATGAAACTTAGCCGTTGAAATATCCGGTGCCAATAGCAGCGATTCAAAGGAATCCGGCTTCACCACCGGTATGCCCAATGACTGTGTCAGATACTTGGACAAACCCTGCAACTTCATACCACCGCCAAAAGCAATGACCTTGCTGAGCGTTTTACCCCGTCCTTCGGCGCTGCTGCTGTAAAACCCCAAACTCCGCTGAATCTCGCTGCCCAGATCGGTATAGACAGATTTCATCGCGGTATAAATTTGACGCATATATTTACTCATCGGGGCGGTCCGTTTGAGCTTTTCCGCCGTGGCGTAATTTTTCTTAAAGGCGTCGGCAATCGCCTCGGTAAAGGTA
Organism: Planctomycetales bacterium 4572_13; assembly: GCA_002084585.1. Classification (GTDB taxonomy): domain Bacteria; phylum Planctomycetota; class Phycisphaerae; order Sedimentisphaerales; family Anaerohalosphaeraceae; genus 4572-13. The sequence continues at coordinate 12,345 of NBLM01000039.1, forward strand.
TTGCCGCCGATACGAATACTCCGCTGCCAGACAGTATCTCTTGCACAGACCACAAGCGTCGTGTTTTCGGCGCCGATGTCCAGAATGACCACCGCTTTGTCGGGTGATGCCTCAATCTCTTTGATGTCATAACAGGCATAATTGTAAAGCGACATCGGTGCGATCTGCACACAACTCACACGCAAATTTTCTTTCGTAAAATGATCCATCACTTCAGCGATCAATTCATTCTTGATCGCAAACAGCCCCACCCGCTTGTCCGGACTGTCTTCAGCTTCCATCAACTGCCAGTCCCATTCGACCTCATTGATGTCAAACGGGATTTGCTGAACCGCTTCAAACTGAACGACCTCAGGGATTTTTTTGGCCTCCACGGGAGGAAGGTTGATAAACCGGGCAAAGCTGTTCTGGCCGGCAACCGAAATGGCCACTTCACTTTTACTCAGGTCTTTTTCCTCAAGAAATTCCCGGAGCGTCGCTTCAATGATTTGTTCCTTCTCCTCCGCCGAAACATCGCCGGAGGACAAATTATGAGAATGCTCAAGATAAGCAAAGTCGATGACCTCCAGCCCCTCATCTCCCTGATGCATCTGAATCGCTTTTAAGGCGCTGGAACCCATGTCAATCGCCCATACACCGCGTACTGCTGAGGCCATAATATCAATCTCCCATGTAACTGGAATACGATTATAATTGCTTTTATGCTAAAAGTACTTGAATCCACAGGGCCTTTTTCGCTATGATAGCCGCCAATGAAAACCTTCGCCGTCCAGACGCTTGGTTGCAAAGTCAACCAGTACGAAAGCCAGCAGATCCGTCAGATTCTCGAACAATCCGGACTGATCGCCGCCGAACCTGCGCAACGGCCGGATCTTATCGTCGTCAACACCTGCTGTGTTACGCACATTGCCTCATCAAAAAGCCGACAGAGCATCCGCAAAGTCCGAAAAGCACATCCGGACTCAATCGTTATCGTAACCGGCTGCCTGCCAGTCGGCCCCGACGACGAAACCGGAACACTGGACAACGACATCATCGTCAAGGATAAGCGTACACTCTCGCTCATTCTGGAGCGATTATCCAAAAAACAGCTATTTCTCTTAAACAACGCCAACCATAGTAAACCAAGAAACCTTTCCAAAATCAAGGATAAAAACCCCAACTTAACACACCTTTCCGCTCAGAAACACCCGAAAGAACTCCTAACTTCAGCCGATTCGCTGCCTATTCTGACCCGATTTACGGGTCAATCCCGCGCATTCCTGAAAGTCCAGGACGGTTGCGACGCCTACTGTACCTATTGTATTATACCCAAAATACGGACGGTCGTTTGTAACAAGCCGGTAAAAACGGTTCTGAAAGAGGCCGGAAACCTGATTCGAGCCGGACATAAAGAAATTGTCCTGACCGGCATTTTTCTCGGCGCTTACGGCCAAAAAACGGCCCGCAGGAAGAAATGGGACTCGGCAAAACTGGACTCCCTGGCCGGACTTGTTGACAAAATCGCCGATTTAGAGGGCCTTAAACGACTCCGAATCAGTTCTCTGGAGCCGCTGGATGTTACGAATCGCCTGCTTGAGGTAATGGCCGCCCATGACAACATCGCCCCGCACCTGCACCTGTCCCTGCAATCCGGTTCAGCGGCTGTCCTAAAAAAAATGGCCCGCCAGTACACAATCGAGGATTTTTTGCGTGTTGTCGAAAAGATTAAGCGAGTTTTTGACCGCCCAGCCATCACGACCGATATTATCGTCGGTTTTCCGGGTGAAACAGAGGGCGATTTCCAGCAGACGATAAATGTTGCCAAAGAAGTCGGCTTTTCAAAAATCCACACTTTCAGCTTCAGCATTCGGAAAAATACCGCCGCCGAAAAGATAGCCAAACTCTTGGGCACAGTCAGCCCACAGGAAATCAAACGCCGCTCAACTGTTTTGCAGCAACTCGACACCGAATTACAACAACACTTCCGCCAATCCTGCACCGGCCTGACCGAAACCATACTCATCGAAAAAATAAATCCCCCACGCGGCCGCTGCAGCCGCTACTTCATGGTTGATGTCGGCGGGCAACCCAAAAGAAGGTGTGTCAAAAAAGGAGATGTCGTTGACATCACGATTCTGGAGAAAAACTTACTCGCTGGCATCTAAGTCTTTCAGCCAATCCTGCCAGATTTGTTTGTATAAATTACCGTTGTCGTAGAAGCCCTCGTTGTGGGTACCTTCCAGGTCGGCGAATTGTTTGGGTTCGTTCGCCGCGGCGAAGATTTGTTGGCCAAATTTATACGGAATAATCTCATCATTCGGGCTGTGGATCACCAGCACCGGATAGGTGATCTCTTTGACCGCTTCAAGCGTGTTATAGTCAAACCGGCTGAATAACCGCACGGGTAGCCATGGATAATAATGCGAGCCAACATCATCGAACGAGGTAAAGGCGCTTTCCAGAACCAGGGCAGCCGGATGAACATCTTTGGCGATGATCGCCGCGACACTGCCGCCGAGCGAACGCCCGAACAGAATGATCTCTTCCGGCCGCATACCCTTTTCTTCGATAAGCCACTGAAACCCGGCCAGAATATCGATCAGCGTACCTATTTCGGTCGGCCTGCCGGTGCTTTGGCCATAGCCGCGATAATCCACGATCAGGCAGTTCACCCCCATCTCATGAAACATCTTGAGCGTGTCCAACCGATGCGAGATATTTCCGGCGTTACCGTGACAGAAAAGAACCGTCCGCTCTGCCCCATCCGCGGGAACGAACCACCCCGCCACGGTCTCCCCATCCGGCGTAGCCAACGAAACCGCTTCATACGCCAGCCCGTAATCCGCTGGATTGTAGTCATACCCCCGGCTCGGCTGATACAGTACACGAGACTGCGTCAAAAAAAGCATCGCCGACAACCCGAGATAAACCGCCGCGACAATCGACAATACTGTAATGAGAACAGCCATAAACTTTCCTTGTTTGTAGCGTCGATAGCATGTAATGCAAACCAGAACACACACAACTATCCACAGTATCAAACGCATCGGTTATCCTTGTTTTTCAGAC
>NBLM01000112.1 GCA_002084585.1 Planctomycetales bacterium 4572_13
TTTTTTTGGAAAAACGGGACATTTATATTTTGGGGATTGAGACCAGTTGCGACGAGACGGCCGCGGCGGTTGTTGCCAATGGCAAACAGATCAAGTCCTCGGTCGTGGCTTCACAGATAAAGCTGCACGAAATATATGGCGGCGTGGTGCCGGAGATCGCTTCGCGGGCGCATGTGGAGAGTATTTTGCCGGTTGTTTCTGAGGCGATTGACACCGCTGGGATCACGCCGGAGCAAATTGACGCAGTGGCGGTCGCGAACCAGCCGGGGTTGACGATTGCCCTGATGGTGGGCGTGACGGCGGCAAAAACGCTATGCTTTGGGTGGGACAAGCCGCTGGTCGCGGTGAACCATGTCCACGCGCATTTGCAGTCTGCCTTGCTGGAGGCCGAATCGATTCAGTTACCTGCGGTGGCGCTGATCGTTTCCGGAGGGCATAGCAATTTGTACGACGCCGAATCGGCGATTGACCTGCGACTGATTGGAAGGACGATCGATGACGCCGCCGGCGAGGCGTTCGATAAGGTGGCGACGATTTTGGGGCTGCCGTATCCGGGCGGTCCGAATATCGAAAGGATTGCCAAAGAGGGCGATCCGAAAGCGATTCGTTTTCCGCAGTCGCTGCTGGACAGGGACAATCTGGACTTTTCGTTCAGCGGACTCAAGACAGCGGTGCTGTATCACTGTCAGGGGCAGGATATGAAGGGTGAAAACCGCGTCAAGGATATGAGCCGACAGGAGGTTGCTGATATTGCCGCATCGTTTCAGGCGGCGGTGATCGATGTTTTGGTAAAGAAAGCACAGCGGGCCGCTAAACAGATTGAAGCTAAAACGGTTTTGATGGGTGGCGGAGTTGCGTGTAATGGTGCATTGCGAGAGGCGATGGAGCAAATGTGCGACAAAGAGCATCTTTCGCTGTTGATTGCTCCGAAAAAATACTGCACCGACAACGCCGCGATGGTCGCCTCGCTGGCCTATTATAAATACCAAGCCGGCCAATTTGCCGACCTGACCCTGGAACCAAAAGCATCTTCAGATTAACCGAATATATTTAACCGCCGAGGACACTGAAAAAAGCGATGGTATAAATATGGAACAAAAACAAATTGAGCAAATATTGGTAGATGTCAAGGATGGCACGCTGGATGTCGAAGTAGCGGTTCAGCGGTTGCGGCATCTGCCGTTTGAGGATATCGGGTTTGCTAAGATCGACCACCACCGTACGCTCCGCTGTGGGTTTCCGGAGGTGATTTACTGCCCCGGCAAGACGGCTGAACAAATTACGGGCATCTTCGAAAAGCTTGCCGCGACGGGCCAGAATATCATTGCCACACGGGCGGATGGATTTTTGTATGCCGATGTCGAGCGAAGGACCGATCTGAAGGGTCTTCGGTATGAGCGGGCTGCGCGAATGATTATTTTAGAGCAAAAGCCGATCGAATCGCCTGTTGGTGAGATTGTGATTGTAACGGCCGGAACAGCCGATATGCCCGTGGCCGAAGAAGCACGGGTTACGGCCTCTATGCTTGGGCAAAAAGTCGAACTGGTGTGTGATGTCGGCGTGGCGGGGATTCACCGTTTGCTGGGCCATGTCGAGCAGATTCGTGTAGCCAATGTGGTGATTGTTGTGGCGGGTATGGAGGGGGCGCTGGCCAGTGTGGTTGGCGGTTTGGTGGATTGCCCGGTTATCGCCGTGCCGACCAGTGTGGGCTATGGAGCCAGTTTTGAGGGTCTGTCGGCCCTGCTGACCATGCTTAATAGTTGTGCATCCGGCGTAACAGTTGTCAATATCGACAACGGCTTTGGCGCTGCCTATGCCGCCAGTATGATCAATAGGAAGATCAAAAAAACAACATAACCCCGAGGAGATGAAAGATAAATCAGCCGGGGGTGTTTATCTATGAACTCAAAACTTTCTCCAGTGCGTCACACAATTCCTCCAACTGTTCCTGTGTATGATCCGCCTGCACGGAGACGCGCAAGCGTGCGGTTCCAGGCGGCACGGTGGGCGGGCGGATGGCGGATAAAAAAAAGCCCGCCTCAAACAATTTTTTCGATATATCCACGGCCTTGGCTGAGTCTCCTATAATGATCGGGATGATTTGGGTGGTGGTGTTGCCGATGCTTAATCCCATTTCTGTAAATTGTTTTCGTAAAGATGCGGCGTTGTCGTTAAGTCGTTTTCTTCGGTCTGGCTCGGCTTGGATGATCTCCAGCGATTTTAGCGCCGCGGCGGCGATGACTGGTGAGGGGGCGGTGGTGTAGATGAAGGGCCTTGCTTTGTTCATTAGGTAGTCTTTTAGTGTTTTTGGTCCGGCGATGATCCCGCCAGTGGCGGCGATGGCTTTTCCAAGGGCGGCGACGATGATATCGATCTGATCCAGAATGCCTTCTTGTTCGCACAAGCCGGCACCGGTTTGGCCAAAACAGCCCACCGAATGGGCTTCATCGACGATCAGGATCGCGTCATATTTATTTTTGAGTTTAACCAGTTCAGTCAGATTTGCGGTGTCGCCATCCATCGAGAAAACGCTTTCGGTTACGATGAAGCGATTGTTGTATTTGCCGTCAGCCAGATATTTTTCGATGCGGTCCGGTTGAGTCCGGCGATAGGTGCGGAAATCCGCTTCAGATGCCTTGACCGCATCGATGATTGAGGCGTGGTCGTATCGGTCGATCAGAACCAGATCACCTTTTTGCGGCAGGGTGGTCAATAGTGCTTGATTGGCAGACCAACTGGAAGGGAAATACAAGGCGGCGTCTTTTTGCAGAAATTTGGCGAAAGCGGTTTCCAATTCCTCGTGCGGGGTCATTGTGCCGCAAATCAGCCGGGATGCTGTTGCGCCGAAGCCGTATTGGTCGATTGCCTCGATAGCGGATTGCCGAATGCGGCTGTCATTGGCCAGATTCAGGTAATTATTGCTGCAAAACAGCACTTTCTCGCTGCCGTCGGCCATGTGGACCGTCGGGCCTTGCGGCGAGTCGATGCAGACACATCGCCGGAACAGGTTGTTCCGCTTGAGAGAGTGCAGTTCATTGTGTAAATAGGTAAATTTGTCCATACTCGGCGTTTTTTGGTTGAATCCAACTCGGTTTTCCCGATATTATAGCAGTCGAAATGGTTTAGAGATAGAATTTTCGGGAAAATGCAATGGGAATATATGACAGAGATTATGGGCGGCCGCAACAACAGCAGTATTATGCGATGGGATCAGGTATTCGCGGCATACCCCCGGTGGTCAAATGGCTGTTGATTATCAATTTTGCGGTTTATATTTTCTCAATGCTTGTCCCGAATATTGGGGAGTATATTTATAAGTTCGGGGCAGTAGATACGAGGAGTGCAGTTAATGGATTTCAAATCTGGCGATTAGTGACATATCAATTTCTGCATAGCCCAATTAAAATATCCCATCTTATCTTTAATTTAATGGTCTTGTATTTCATGGGACCGTTTGTTGAACGATCTCTTGGCTCGAGGGCATTTTTGAAGTTTTATCTGATCTGCGGTGCGGCCGGAGGAGTGGTCTATACATTCCTTGCCCTGCTTCATATACTTCCTGCTGGTGTGATGGTGGGGGCCTCTGGAGGAATTTATGGGGTGATGGCGGCGTTGGCCATTATGGCTCCTCAGATGAGAATCCTTCTGTGGGGGATGATCCCGATGACGATGATTCGGTTGATCATACTGATGGTCATCGTTAGTTTTTTGTTTATTGCTATTGGCCGTAATGCAGGTGGTGAGGCGGCGCACCTTTCGGGGTTGGCGATGGGATTTTTGTATATGAAATACAGGCCCTGGATAACCCAACGGCGGATGGAACGGAAAAAGGGGGCGTGGGCGAGTAAAATTAATCAGGAACGAAACTTCCGATATGAAGTAGATCACATTCTCGACAAGGTACATCGCGATGGAGTCAACAGCTTAAGTAATAACGAAAAAAAAATCCTGCAAGAGGCAACCCGCCGGGAGCAGGAAAATTAATTTGGAGTTGGTGGTTCGGAGTTATTGTACTGTTATGCTACCCTGCGCGGGCCGGATGTCCGCGTTGCCGCGGGTTAGCAAATATCGTTTTCATCCGGTTCGTCATCTTCGATCTTCCAACGGTCAGATTCATCGAGATCGTCCATTTCCCGCTTGATGTACTTGAAGAGTTTGTCCTGCATCGGTGCCATTTTTTGCTGCGAGGTAAGCATCGACTGGTATTGTGAAACAAGGAAATCGAGCCGGAGAATCTGCCATTTTTGCAGGCATTCCGGCTCTTTTACACTGGTGAATGGGTCGCAGCTAAAAGTCCGCCGCCCGTGTTCGTCCTGCTTATAATACTCGCAATCCTGACACTGGATCATGGTCTGAACTCCCAATCGAAAAAAAAACTTGCATGGAAAGTTCGTAACAAGGTTGCTTAATTTTCGCATCGACAGACAATTTTCGGTGTGTTCAGCCCTTTAGAGGGGGGTGTGTACAAATTTGGATAAATGCAAAATGTGGGATATTATGCCCGTATTTTACATTTGTCAGTTTTCAGGGAATAACAAGAATTCGCTGAAAACCATTTGGAACTCGGTATGATGGGCGATTTCAATATAGTCAATTTTCTCGGCGAGTTTTTTCGCCATTTCTCGCGCTTCCTGGCTAATCAGGGCCATCTGAGCGCCGGATCCGGCAGCATTTCCCACAAAATGGATTTTTTTGATGGGGATTTGAGGTAAAAGCCCGATTCGTACGGCATTTTTCTTTTGAATATAATTTCCAAATGCTCCTGCGAGCAAGAGTTGCTGGATGTCGGCTGTATCTGTCCGGGCGTTTTTCAAAAGCAACTCGATTCCGGCTCGGATGGCTGCTTTGGCCAGTTGCATCTGGCGAATGTCCTTTTGAGTTAAAACGACCGGGGATTGCCATTGATGCTCTGTATATTTCCCGGCCAGAACAAAGGCCGGCTCGTCGTTGTGAGTAATGAGGCGTTTTCGGATTGAATTTGACAGCATCGGGTCCAACTCATCAGGTTCACAAAAACGGCCTGTTTCATCGATGATTCCCAAATCCAGCATCACCGCGACTGCGTCGATCAGGCCGCTGCCGCATATTGTTGTGGCATCGGGGGTTTCGATGACATCAACATCAATATCGCCTCTATCGAGAAAGACACGCTCAATCGCACCGGCTTGCGCACGGCTGCCAAAACTTATGCCGGCTCCCTCCAGAGCGGGTCCGGCGGCGCAACTGGCAGCCATCAAACTAGATTGTGTACCAAAGACGATCTCGCCGTTTGTTCCGATATCAACCAGCAGTGTCTTTGTGTCGGCGATATCCATCCCGCACGCTAAAGCCGCCGCGACGGTATCTGAGCCGATAAATCCGGCGATATTCGCCAGTACATGGATATTGCCCGCGGGATTCATTTGAAGGCCCAATTCTTTTGGTTTCCGGTCGGCGGTATCGAGAGAATAGGCTCGGTAAGGGGCCTGGCCGAGTTGGTGAACCGGGCGTTTAAGCAGTAAATGGTTCATTGTGGTGTTTCCCACAGCGGTCATCTCATAAATATCGCAATATTCAATGCCGGCTTGCCGAGCAACGGATTGGAGAAGATCGTTCAGGCAGCCAATGACATCGCGATGCAGTTGTTCCGAACCGGACTCGTTTTCGCAATGGCTGATTCGGCTGATAACATCCGCTCCGTACTGGCTTTGCGGGTTGCCAACCGAGGCGGTTGCGATAATCTGTCCTGTATTCAGGTCCATCAGACGGGTAACAACGGTTGTTGTGCCGATATCGACCGCCACTCCATACAGCTTTTTGGTTGTATCACCCGGTTCAAGTCCTGTGAGTTGATAGCATGATGGCAGAGCATTCTGTTCTGCACAATCGCCCAGAGACAGGATCGCGGTAATACCGCTTTGCTGACCGGTTGATAATTGAGATAACAGTGCCGAGTCCGGAGTATCCGGGACGACCTGAACAGACCCCTTTTCTGTCAGCAATTCACAAAACGCGTCGATTTGCGAAGGCGGGGTTTCAATAAAGATTTTTTGTATTGATGGAAACCTGCTCACTTTCCGCTGAATTCCGTACTCAAGGATTTTCTGCTTGAAGAATCGGCTGGAATCCGGGACCGAAATGGTCAGGTCGTGTTCAATGATATATTGACAGGCCAGCACCTCTTTTTGGGAGGGAAGCAGGCGGACGGCGCATTTTCCACAACGGCCTATTCCCCCGCAGGGTGTGGAAAGAATGATCCTGGCCTGGCCAGCGGCTTCCAGCAATGTTGCTCCGGCATGGATTGTCGTAACCAGATTATCCGGCTGAAAATGGACATTACAATGTTTCACAGAAAAACTTTCTTTTTAAGAGCATTACCTTTTGATCTTCATTATAACAAAAATAGCCCCCAGAACAAGGAAACGAATTCAACTGAATGGATAAAAAGACCTTTTCAAGGACGAGGGTAGGTGTTACAATAAGACAGTATTTGAAAAGGACTGTAACAGGGAGCGCGATATGGCAGAACGGATTCCAAAGATTGTTGTGATTGGACCGGCCTTTATTGACATGGCCGTTAAATGCCAAACGCACCCAACGCCGGGAAAAGTTGTTGAGGGGAGCGGGTTCACCTCCGTCCCTGCTGGGTCGGGTGTCAATGAGGCCATTCAAGTTGCCCTTTGTGGCTGTGAAACCTATCTGTTAGCGCGTGTCGGTGAGGATTGTTTCGGGGAACTGATCCGCCAGCATCTGGAACGACATCATATTCTAACCGATCTGGTTTATCCCACCCAGGCGATGAGTACGGGGGTTGTCGTTACGGTTGTTGACGGTCAGGGAGAAAATTGCGGGTGTCGTTCTTTTGGGGCCAATCGCATATTGGGTCGGGATGAAATTGACTATGCGGCTGCCGAACAGCAGATCGGTTCGGCGGATGCGATTTTGATTGATGATACAATTCCTCATTCCGCCGTTGTGGCGGCGATTCGATGCGCGCAAATTCATAAGACTCGGGTTGTTCTTAGTGCCACACTTCCTCGTCCGAATCGTGAAGTAGTTGGGGTGTTGGATTGGCCGATGGAGTTTTATAATACGGATATTCTGGCTCTGAGTTTTCAGGGGATGTCCTGTGTATCGGAACTCGGGGCTGGAGGGGAGGGAGAATTGAAATTTATTGGGACCGAAATGGTCGCTCGCGGGGCAGAATGTGTTGTGATCAGTCTTGGGTGGCGGGGTGCGTTGATTATTAATCGGCAGGGTCTGAGGCATCTTTCCGGTATTGCTTCTGAAGTGGTTGACCAGAACGGGTGTGATTCCGCCTTTACCGGGTCGCTGACAGCGTGTTTTGGGACCGGAGACTCGCCGGACCGGGCCGTACGGTTTGCCATTGCCGCTGAGTCGCTTCAACGGAGCCGCTTTGGGTTGCAGGATGCTTGTTTTTGAAAAAGAGACCCTTTTTAATTCGTCCGTTTTCAAGGGGCAGGTTCGATTCAGTCACGCGGAGTTTAAAAAGCTGGTGGGTTTTGATGGGTGTACATTCTGCCGGGTCTGTACATTTGGCGGTGCTGTTTTTCACGATCGTGCGATGTTTCGTACGGTTGTATTCGAGGGATATGGATTGTTCAATGATGCCCGATTTGAGGCGGATACACGGTTTACAAATACTTGTTTTGGAAAGGGTGCGAATTTTACCGATGTAAAATTCAAAAACCGATGTGATTTTGCAGGGGGCTATTCTCGGAATAAATCGGTTCCTATTTGTGATAATGTAACATTTACGCGTAACCGATTTGGTGATGATGTGAGTTTTTGGCGGTTTGTCAAGCAGGTCTGCCAGGAGACGGGATATTATCAGGAGGCGGGGGAATGTTTTTACCGTGAGCGATGCGGCCACTTCTGGCAGCGTTTTCGGGGGCCAAACTATGAAAAGCTTACGGCTATCAGGAAAATGGGCCGGTGGTTTTTGTGGCTTCGTCTGTTGCCTGAATTTATTTTAGGACGGCTGTTATTTGGTTATGGAGAGCGCCCGAATCGTGTGCTGGTTGCCGGGGCGGTGATTATCCTGCTGTGCGGGCTCTTTTATAGTTCTCAGGCGGCTCATCTGGCGTTTCAGTACGGTATTCAGGATTCTTTGAGATCGGACCAGTTGGGTTTATTGGACGGTCTCTATTATAGTACCATTACCTTTACGACATTGGGCTTTGGAGATATTTACCCTGCGGCCGATGGCCTGACGCGTATTGTAACGATGTTCGAATCCATGGCCGGGGCATGCCTGATGGCGTTATTTGTCGTTACGCTGTCAAAGCGTTTTTCAAGGGGTTAACCCAAGGCGTTTTAAAACCGCCGAGGACAAAAGTCCTCAGCGGTTTCGAGATTTAACCATCTTAGAATCTTAATTAACGGATGCGACGATGGGTTCGATAACGATACGGGCCGCTTCCATCTGTTCAATCAAATAGGCGCCGATATTCGGATTGCCGGTTGCTTCGATTGATTCAAAGTATTTATCCATGACCAAGGCAACCGAGTCGCCCACAGGAAGCTTCAGGTCATTTTCTAGAACGGCAACATAGCTGACAAAGGCCTCAACGAGCTCGTCGGCCATTGCGGATTGCTGATATTGCTCATATTCTTCGTCGGTTAGCATCGCCAATCGCGAATCCATTTCCCGGAAGTTTGCCAGCGCCGTCTGGACTGATGCTACAACTTCCGGTGTGTACGGAGCGTCAATCGGTGCCAGAGTATCGAATATATGAGCCAATGCGGCGATATGCGGACTGTTTTCCATCTGCTTAAGCGTTGCCGCCGCTGTCAATAAGCTGGCACAGGCATCGCACGGTTGCATATTCGGATTCGAGGCCATCGAACTTTGAATCATCATCTGAAGCTGGTCGGAGTTAACAGCCAGCTCAGCTGCGGTCGCGGCCATCTCTGCCGGACACCCGGACAGAACAGGGATTTCTAGAACAGGTAGCGGAGCCGGCGGAATGTTCGATGGCGGCGGAGTGCCTTCTACATTGACGGTAACGATGACCGTGTTCGATTTGTCCATGCCGTCACTTACATAATAGGAGAAGGTATCCTCACCCGCAGCACCAGCATTTGGTGTATAGGTGAAGGTGCCGTCGTCATTAAAGACCAGCGTCCCAAAGTCCGGCCCATCCACCAGTGTTGCGGTTAGGATGTCATCAAAGAGCCGGTCTTCTGTTTCGTTATCCCGGTCCGTGTCGGCATTCTCTGCAGGAACGACTCCCGTAATGACATCGGCAATCGGATCACCAGTGACAACAAGAGGTGTGTCTTGGTCGGTCGCATAGCCGTCCGGACGAGCTTCTGGTACCTGGTTAGTCAAATTGATGGCAACAGTAGCGGTATCGCTGCCACCGAAGTCGTCCAGCAGGGTGTACTCGAAGGAGTCGCTGCCGCTCTTGTTGTCGGCTGTCGGTGTATAGGTAAACGATCCGTCGGCATTCAATGTAACGGTTCCGCCATTTGTCGTGGTAACATCGGTCAGCGGGGTTACCGCCAGCGTGTCATCAAAGAGCCGGTCCGGATTTTGGTTGTCCGGATCGTAGTCTTCAATTGCGCCATTGAGCGTGCCGGTGATCGTCCCGTCAGTGTCGTTAGCTGTCAGTTCGACATTATGACTGTTGTCGTAGCTGTTGTCATTAGCGACCGGGTCAGCATTGGTCAGCGTGATCGCCACGGTGGCGGTGTTGGATGTTCCGCCGTACTCATCGGAGACGGTATAGGTGAAGCTGTCGGCTCCGGTGGTATTACCCGCGTCCGGCGTATAGATGAATGTGCCATCTGCATTAAAGACCAAGGTGCCGAAATCAACATCATCAATCAGTGCTGTGGTCAGGGTGTCTTCAAAGATCGCCCCGTCTGCTTCATTATCCGGGTCGTAGTCACCATTAAGTTCGGGAACCACACCCGTAATGACATCGGCAATCGGATCGCCG
>NBLM01000113.1 GCA_002084585.1 Planctomycetales bacterium 4572_13
GTCGGCCCTGCCGGAAGCCCTCTCTTTTTTCACGACTGCGACGTGCTGCTCTTTCTTTTTCATAAAGGGTATTGTCCCCAGTATTGTCAGGTCGCCGAATCGTTTCAAATCTTCAAGAGAGTAAATCGAATTATCCAGATAATCGACGACAAAAGCAATACCAAAGCCAACACCGAAAGCCAGAATAAAGGCGACCATCATATTGCGGCGTTTGCCGCTTGACTTTGGTTTTTCCGGCAGACTCGGCTCATCAACAATGCGCACGCCGCCGGTTCCGGTTGCCGCGCTGATTTTTGCTTCTTCGGCTTTTTCGACGAGAAAGGTATACAGGTTCTCGTTGACTGCCTTGGTACGCTGTAATTGCGCCAGCTCAATGGTATGCTCGAGAATATTCGGATGCTGGCGTCTATATTTTTCAATCAGAGAACGGAGGAACCTTTCTTTATTTTGCAAAACGTATAAATTGAGTTCTTCGCTGACCATACGCTCATTGAAGAGACTTTTTGCTGATGACTCCTCCTCATCCGCCGTAAAGCTGACATTAAGTTTTTTATTGTCCGTTTTAAGAAAGGCATTCCGAAGTTCATCCTTTTTCGCTTCAATTCTGGCATCAAGCAGGGCCAGTTTGGGCGAAGACAACGATTCGACCTCAACGATCTCGCGCTTTTTCGCTTCAAGAGCTTCAATACTTTTGCGGATGCGGTTCACTTCTGGCGTTTCGTGGCTCCATACACTGGGGGCATCGGTATTCTTTAGTGATTTGAATCGAGCCTTGTATGTTTCCAGATTGGCTTGGGCCAACTGGCGCTGCGTTTCAACCTGGTCCAATTCCCCCTCAATCTCGGCCAACCGCCCCAGGATGCCGCCATGGGCCTGCTCAATGTCGGTTATTTTTGTCTTTTCCTTAAATTCCTGTAGATCCCGCTCTGCCTTTTCCAGATTGCTCCGCGCTTCCTCGATCTGTATATTGACAAAACTAACGATATTGCGCGACTCTTCGAGTTCAATTTCCTGACACCGCTTTTTAAATTCGTCAATAGCAATACAGGCCATTCGGAAAGCGATCACCGGGTGAATGGTTTCAATGCTTAAAGAATAAAGATCTTCATATTCTGTTTCTTCAATCTGCAGGCCCTCCAGGATACCGCCCAACACTTCTACCGAGAAATCCGGGCAGGCTTTTAAAGTGCTGTCAAGAGCGGCTATCTTTGCAACGCGCTGTTTGTAAAGCTTACTTTTAACCAGGGTTTCATAAAAACCAAACGGTCGGGCATCGCTTTGAAAAAGCATGGGCGCCGCTTTAAAGGAGCCTTTGTCACTGCCTTCAATAATAAAGGTCGAAGCTGATTTGAAAATTGGGGGCCGCGTATAAAAATATGCCGCCGCTGCGGAAAAGATGAGGATAAAAACTGAAACGATAATCCACTTTCTTCTAATCGCAAGGGAAAGATAATCCTGAAATCCCAATTCCCTGTCGCCCGTCATACCCGTGTTGTTATCCATTTTGCTCTGCTTTTTTTGATGAGTGTTCCATTCCAATAGTGGCAATACTAATTAAACCGTTTCTACAACTTTTACACCATATTATTGATTATTGGCGGTTAGCCAAAAGTGAAAATAGTGCCTCAATCTTTTCGCATTTAAGCAAATGCCGTACCACATCGAAAACCATCAAATGGACTTTTCATTCTCGCTGTATCTGCCTGCGAAATGGTTCCCAACAGAGTCTCCCATCAGCAATGATATAGCGACAAAATCATGATTTTGCTTATTTTAAAATAAAAAAAAAGGTCAATCACAATATGATTGACCCTTACTAATTTAACTTGTTATTATACTTAATGTTACAACGGGCTAAGCATGGCTCTTCTTTTTATTATCTTCCTTAAAAAACAGTCCAAAAATAACCATGACAACAGCAGCAAAGGCGGCTGGAATCATCCAAAATGTCTTATACTGAGCCAACTGTACCAGGTTCGTTGCATTTGCATCGACAATGCCATTGAACAGCCAGCCGGCAGCTTGAGCGCCGATCAGCATGCCAATACCATAAGTGATTAGGACAATGAAACCCTGCGCCTGACCCCGAATTTCAAGCGGCGCTTTTTTCTCCACATAAAGTTGCCCGGTCACATAGAAAAAATCATAACATATTCCGTGCAGTAAAATGCCGAGAAAAACCAACCATTGAATGCTCTGGGTGGCTGCGGCTGAGAACAGACCATAACGAACAACCCATCCGGCCATGCCTAAAACCAGCGTCCATTTTACGCCTAACCGTTTAAAGAACCAGGGCAACAGAAGAATTAATAACGCTTCACCCATTTGCCCAAAAGTCAATATAAAAGCCGGATCTTTAAACCCTGTGGCGCCGACAAATGTCTGTGCATAGGCATAATAAGCCGAAAGCGGAATACAGATCAGCAGCGATGCGATAATAAACAAATTAAACGACGGGCTGCTCAACTTTTTCAGTGCGTCAATACCGGCAATATCCCGAAAGGTGGTTTTTTTGCCCGCAGCCGGTGGCGGCGTGTGCGGCAGGGTAAAACTGTACAATCCGAGAAGAATACCCGCGCTGCCGCCAATTAAAAGCGGAAGAGCTGTTTTATCCGCATGCAGGATTCGGCTCACCAGAATACCGGCAATGATCCACCCAAGAGTGCCAAACATACGAATAGCCGGGAACTCTTTTTGCGGATCCTTGATATTATGAAATGACAGCGTATTTGTGAGCGCCAATGTTGGTTGGTAACAAAGCATGTGCAATCCCAAAAAGAGAATAAACAGCACCGGATTGTCGTGAAAAAAAGGCGCGATTAACATAAACAGACCGCCAAGAATGTGCATGACGCCCAGCACTCGTTCTGTTGCAAAAAATCGATCTGCAACCATTCCGAGAAAAAAGGGGGATATGATAGCGCCAATCGGCCCAACCGTAAACGCCCAATAGATGTATTTTGTCATACCTATTTCGATCATATAGTTTGCCACGGTCGCATACCATGCGCCCCAGACAAAAAATTGCAAAAGCATCATGATGCTCAGGCGTGCAGATTTCATTATCTTCTCCTCTGTTGCTCCATATGTATCGAACCAATAAAAAAAATGCTGCCATTCACAAAAAGTGAAAAGCAGCAAATGAATTTTTACGAGTTTACTTTCCAGCCATCACAGAGCTGCTTCTTTCGCACGATCTTCCACCGCTCAGGATTCGACACCGTTCAGAGGCTGGGCTTTTGCCTTGCCCATAAGCAACCCAATGATTAATAAAATTACGGCAGTCACAGCTAAAATGATAAAAGCCGACTGAACAGATTCTCCGGCCATAGAACCGATAAGATTCTGCAAAACACCGCCGCCAAACAGGCCAACGGCAAAAATAATTCCAAAAATGCTTCCATAGTATTGTGGCTCATACTTACTAAATGTCACTCCAATAATAGTGGGAAAAACCGGTGCAAAAGCAAAGCCGGTCAATATGACAGCGATAACCGCAAGTACCGGAGAGCTTGCCATGTACAAGCCCAGCAGCGTTAAAACAGAAATAGCTGAAACAACAATAATGAGTTTTGTACCAAACGACGTTAAATTTTTAACACCAGAGGCGATGAAACGACCAACCATCAGTGACAAACCGAACAAGGATAGAATTGTCGCAGAACTCTTTGCCGCATCAACAGCTCCGGCATTTGTGTACAATTCATTCATGAGTTTGGCGGTCCAATTGCTCATTGAATTTTCCAATCCAACATAGGCCATCAAAGCGATTGCAGCAATTAGCACAGGAGCCTGGGCCAAAAGCTTGAAAGCGGTTGAAAATTTGTAGCCGAGCGCAGCAGGCGGAAACTCGGCTAAAAGAGCGACAACTAAAAAAGCGACATTCAATGCGCCAAGAATCGCCAAGCCAGCCTGGTAGGAGGGCATGTAATTAATAATTAAAGGGGCCACAAATAATCCCAGCCCAAAAAAGCCGTTGCCAAAGTTGCTTGCGCGCGCGGGATCTTTTCCTTCGAACAACACCTGAGGGATAATTGTATTGCCAACAGTGTTCAAACTCATGGCGCCAATGCCCAAAAGTACTGCGGAAATATAGAGCATGTTTACATTTGTCGCAAAGGCGATGAAAAACATGCTAAACGCAGTGACAATAAAACCAAGAATACTGATCGGTTTGTGACCGACCTTGTCGGTAATGGCGCCGATAAAAAGTTGAACCAAACATGCCGAGTATAAAAAGACAGCCGGAATCAATGCCCATTGCACATCTGTTAAACCCAGTTTTTTTGACAGGCCGACGGAGCACGCGCCAAAAACAACAAAGCTACACGCCAGCATAAATACACTGGACAGCGCCGTGAACACAGTTAATTTTTTTTTTTGTAGAGAAAATTGAGGACAATCGATATCTGTTTTTCCCAGTCCGACTGAAACTATTATATTATCAAGAAAGCAGTTGCTAAAAATGAACAGGATTTATATATTTTGCTCACCTCATCATCATCTTGCACCTCTAAACAGCAGACATCGTACAATTATTAGTGAACCCGGTGGTGTTTTGTACAGCAAATCCAAAGTGTGAGAGGTTTTTATGAATGCATCTCTTTTTACTCCCCTCGATTGGTTTATTGTGTTGCTTTATTTCGTCGCTATTGGCGCCATCGCCTGGTGGGTGATGAAACAGAGGCAGGATACCCCCATCGATTATTTCCTCGCCAGCAGGCATGTGGCCTGGTACATCATCGGCGCCTCTATTTTTGCCAGCAACATTGGCTCGGAACATGTCGTTGGCCTGGCCAGCACCGGCGTTAAATCCGGCGTAGCCTTTGCCCATTACGAATTACATTCCTGGGTTGTACTGCTGCTCGGCTGGGTGTTTGTGCCCTTTTATTTGCGCGCCAAAGTGTTCACCATGCCGGAATTTTTAGAGCTGCGTTATAATTCAACCGCCCGGTGGTTCCTGTCGGTTATGTCGCTGGTTGCTTATGTATTAACCAAAGTATCGGTCACCGTCTTTGCCGGCGCGGTGGTGTTTGAGGCGCTCATGGGGATTGATTTTTGGCTCGGCGCGCTGATCATTGTCATCATCACCGGCATCTATACCGCGCTTGGTGGGCTAAAGGCGGTGGTATACACAGACACAATGCACTCGGTTGTTTTGCTGCTTGGCTCTATAACGGTCATGCTCGTCGGTCTGTTTTCCGCCGGCGGTTGGGGCAATGTCATTGCATCAGTCGGGCCGGAACACCTGAACATGTTTCCGCCGCTTGATTCGGACGCCCCCTGGTTGGGATTGGTGCTGGCTTCGCCCATTGTCGGCATCTGGTACTGGTGTACAGACCAGGTGATTGTGCAGCGAACCCTCACGGCAAAAGATGAGACCAATGCAAGACGCGGAACCATCCTCGCTGCTTATTTAAAACTTTTTCCCTTTTTTATCTTTTTAATTCCC
>NBLM01000114.1 GCA_002084585.1 Planctomycetales bacterium 4572_13
CGGAATCTTTCGTCTTTTTTCAACCACCCTTTTTAGAGTGGGCTCAATAATGCTACCATAAATCGTTGCAAAAGCAATCTAAATAGCGATAATATGTACTGTTCAGGGCGGATGTCGCCCGATAACATCTCTGCAAAAAAAATAGGGATAGGGCATGGAACGCCTGGAAGAGAAATTATGGTTAAACGGTCATAAGAAGTGGAGTTTACCGGGCATCCTTTTTGTGGTCATTGCAATTGGCTTCCTCTGCTATTCAAGTTCTCTGGCAGAGCAAAAAAAGCCGTCAGTGTCCGGCTACCTGGGATCTTCCCAATGCCGCAGCTGCCATGAAAGGTTCTACCAGTTGTGGGCGTCCTCGTACCACGGTCTTGCGATGCAGCCCTATACGGAATTATTTGCCAAAGAAAATCTCAAGCCGCAGTTAGACGAAATTGTTATCGGAAAGATCCGTTATCGGGCGGTGATTGATGAGGGGCCTGGTTTTGTGATCGAGTCCGAAGCGCAGAAACAAAAAAAACACCCCATTCTGCATGTCCTTGGCGGCAAGAATGTTTACTATTTTCTAACGCCTCTTGAAAAGGGCCACCTGCAGACCTTGCCCGTGGCCTATGATGTCAACAAGCAGCAGTGGTTCGATACCGCCGCCAGTGGTGTGCGACATTTTCCGGACAGAGCAAATGATGAGGCGGTCCACTGGACCGATCGGGCTTACACATTTAACACCGCCTGTTACGCCTGTCATGTCAGCCAACTTGTCAAGAACTATGATCCCAAAACCGATGCCTACGACACACAATGGAAAGAGCCGGGCATCAATTGCGAAACCTGCCACGGTCCCGCTGATGAGCATGTTCGTGTTTGTCTTGAAGCCGGAGAGGGGAATGTTCCAAAAGATTTAAAACTCAAGACGATTACCCAGAGCCGCGGTTTCACCGGTCATCAGACCGATGCCGCCTGTTCAACCTGCCACGCCAAGGGAATGCCGATCACCAACGAATTTGTTCCGGGCGATGACTTTTTCCAGCACTCCGACTTAGTGACGCTGGAACACCCGGATTTCTATCCGGACGGTCGCGATCTGGGCGAAAACTATACATTCACCAGCTGGCGGATGAGCAAATGCGCCCAATCCGGAAAGCTGGATTGTGGCTCTTGCCATACTTCCAGCGGGCGATTTCGATTCAAGGACAAACCCAATGACACCTGCACGAGTTGCCATTCGGACAAAGCAAAAAACTTTAAGGCCCACACACATCATGAAAAGAGTGTCGTAACCTGTATCCAGTGTCATATGCCGATGACGGATTTTGCCCGGATGAATCGCAGCGACCATTCGATGCGTCCGCCGATGCCGTCGGCGACCCTTCAATTTCAATCGCCCAACGCCTGCAACATTTGCCATCAGGATAAAGATGCCCAATGGGCCGACGGCCATGTCCGCCAGTGGCATAAGGAAGACTACCAGAAACCGACCTTGGAAACAGCCGCCCTGATCAATCAGGCCCGCAAAGGCGACTGGAAGAATCTGTCCAAGATGCTGGCCTACATCCAGCATAAAGACCGGGACGAAGTGTTTGCCAATTCACTGATCCGTTTGTTGCAAAACAACAACGACCCGCGTATCGCTGTGATACTAACCGACCTGCTCAAAAATGACCTATCGCCGCTGGTTCGCAGTAGTGCCGCCAATGTATTGGGATACCGTCTCGACGAAAAAACAGTTCCAGCGTTGGCAAAGGCGGCCGAGGATCCCTATCGGCTGGTTCGGATACGCGCCGTACCGTCGTTGCCATCCGTTCCGGAAAGGATGATTCCCGCGGACCACCGAATTGCCGTCAAAAAGGCCTCACAGGAATATGTCGCCTCGATGGCCTCTCGCCCGGATGATGCGATGTCCCATTACAATCTTGGTAACTTCTACAGGAACGGCGGCAAACTCAAGCAGGCGGCCGACTCCTATGAAACAGCCATCAAACTGCAAAAAGATCTGATTTTGCCCTATGTCAACGCCTCGCTTGTGTACAATCGTCTCGGCGACAATGACACGGCGGCCGAACGACTCAAGCAGGCGATGGCCATCGATCCCAACAGCACCGCGGCGCATCTGAATCTGGCCCTGCTTTACGGCGAGATGGGTGAACGCGATAAAGCGGTCAATGAGTTCCGAACGACCTTCAAGCTGGATCCTCAGTCTGCTGTGGCTGCTTATAATCTGTGTATTCTTCTGGCCGAAACAAAACCACAGGAATTGATTGATTGGGGCCGCAAAGCCATTCGATTGCAACCGGAAAACGCTCGCTATGCCTACACATTGGCGTTCTACCTGCATCGTGCGGAACAGAGCGACGAAGTGGTTGCCATCCTGCAACCTTTCGTCGATCGTCATACGACCGAGGTTGACATTTATAGGATGCTTACCGGTGTCTATGAGCAGATGGGGGACCGGGCTGCGGCGATCAAAGTTTATGAAACCGCGGCCGAAAATAAACAATTTCCCGAACAGGTGCGTTCAATGTTTCGGTCTCATTTACAAGAGCTGATGTCACAATGAGGAATAAAAGGTGTCTGGGGCAACCACTGGCATCTTCTGCTCTGGCCGCAACTGCCCCCTCGGCGACCCCGAATGGACACAGCAAATAGCGAAAAAATGAACCTCGAATCAACACTAAGAAAAAGAGGACGACCCAAAAAAGTACCGCACCTTTAATTCCGGACACTTTTAATTCTCCAAATAAATTCAGGGACTTTAGTTGTACGGATAAGTTGAATCTGCTACAATACCGAAGAGTTGTTAAAGAGACGCCATCGCGACTGAAAAGTTCCGTTAGGGCGGCGGCTAAAGTAGCTCAAGCGTCCCTGCTTGAGTTTTGGGCCTGTTGCCCCTTCTGTTCCAAAGCCAGCTGGAAGTGAAAGATATTTTTTTTACAGGGCCTATAAGAGAGAAAGTTTTTTTAACAACAAAAGTAGCAGAAAATAATTTGGGTGAAAATCCGTAGTTTTGGCTCAGAAACACAAAATTTTTCTTTCAGGAGACGAAGAAATGAAGAAATGTATCATGTTGATTAGTGTGTTGGTGGCAATGGTTCTTATTGGTGGGTGTACGAAAACACTGGAACAGCCGGTGACGATGTCGGATGTCCAGATCGTTACCGCATACGCACCGGAGGCAAACTTTCCGAAGTCGGCCAGCTATGCGTTTTTGCGAAGAGGCCCCGAACACCAAGAGATGTCTGACGAGGTCAAGGTTATTGTCCGTCGTCTGCGCGATGCGATCAAAGATGAACTGGCCTCGAAAAAGTACAAAGCGGCCAAGGAAGATCAGATCGATTACATCGTCGATTACCAGCTTGTGGCCCAGTACAGTGTCAGTATTCTCGCCGAACGCACGCAGGAAGAGGGCCAGGACTGGATGACAATTATTGGTGTCCCGGATGACTTTATTCAGGGGGCACTGGTAATCGATATCTTTGACGCGGCCCAGCTCAAACCCGTCTGGCGGGGTCTGTGCAATGTCAATATCGCATTGGCCGATGTCACCGACGAAGAAAGAAATCAACGGGCACAATATGCCGTTCAGGAATTGCTAAAAACATTTCCGCCTAAATAACGCTTGCACCGGTGGACTTGAAAGGGTCTAATGTTCGCAATAAACAGCAGTTAGCATGACTTTAGACGGGATGTGCGATGTCTGTTATTGAGGTTCAAACAAAAGATGATGGCGCTCTGATCAAACTCGCCGGGCGGCTGGATACCGAGGGGGTAGCCCAGAGCTGGTCAGCGGTGTTTCTTCAATTGCAGCGGCTAAAGCCCGATAAAGTCACGGTTGACGCTTCGGGGCTTGATTATTTGGACGGGGCGGGCATTGCGTTCTTGCTAAGCATTCAACGATCTCAGGAGGACTCACAGGGTTCTTTTGAGATCGTTCAGTTAAGTCCCTCCTTCCAGCAACTTTTGGACAGCAGCACGATCGATGGACTCGCTGCCGCTTCTGCTTCGCTTTCATCGTTCCAGCAGGTGGCTGAGGATCTCGGCCGGGCTGGCTATTCTGTCAGAGATGACCTGAAACAGCAAATCAGCTTTATGGGTGAACTGGCCTACAAACTGGTTACTTCTCTCCTGAGGCCGCATCAAATCCGGTGGCGTGAGTTTTGGTTTTTGGCTGAAAAAGCCGGTGCTGATGCGATCAATATCACGATTCTGATGGGTTTTCTGATCGGCTTGATCTTGGCGTTTCAATCGGCGGTTGCGATGGCGCAATTCGGTGCCCAGATTTATGTGGCGGATTTAATTGTCCTGACGATGTTTAAGGAAATGGGGCCATTGATTACGGCTTTTATTATCGCCAGCCGCAGCGGGTCGGCTTTTGCCGCCGAGATCGGCACGATGAAGGTCAATGAGGAACTGGACGCTCTGCACACCTTCGGGATGGATCCGGTACGATTTTTGGCGGTTCCACGGGTGATGGCTTTGGTGCTGGTGCTGCCGCTGTTGACTTTGTTCAATAATCTATTTTCGTTGCTGGGTGCCCAGGCCGTCATGGCGATGCTGGGCTTTTCCCCCATCGTCTTTTGGGACCGTTGCCGGGATACGGCAGATTTGACCGATTTATTCGGCGGTCTGGCCAAAACCGTCGTCTTTGGCTATTTCATTGCGGCCATCGGCTGTTTGCGGGGCTTGCATACTGGTAAAGGTGCCAGTGCGGTTGGAGATTCAGCCACCAGCGCTGTTGTAACCTGTATTGTCATGATCGTGGTGGTCGATGGCATTTTCGCAGTCATTTATTATTCATTGGGAATCTAAGGGAATCACGAATGAACACCAATGAACGCGAAACAATTATTCAGGTCAAAAACCTCTCCGGCGGGTACGGCGAGACCGTGATCCTCAAGGACATTACATTTGATGTCTATAAAGGCGAGGTGTTTATTGTTCTCGGTGGCTCCGGCTGCGGCAAGAGTACGATGATGAAGTTTATGATTGGTCTGGAAAAGCCCTTTTCCGGTGAGGTTTTTGTTGATGGGATTGATATAACAACCGCCGATGAACAACAGTACCAGAAAGTACTGCGGTCGTTTGGGGTGATGTACCAAAATGGGGCCTTGTTCGGTTCGATGAATCTGATGGAAAATATCTGCTTAGTGCTGGAGGAGTTTACCGACCTGCCGCGAAGCGCGATGGAATCGATTGCCCAGATGCGGCTTAATCAGGTGGGGTTGGGCGATGCCGGTGACAAAATGCCTTCGGACCTCAGCGGCGGAATGCGAAAACGCGCCGCCATTGCCCGTGCGATGGCACTGGACCCGAAAATCCTATTTCTGGACGAACCGTCCGCCGGGTTGGACCCAATTACCTCGGCCCAGATGGATGAACTGATTGTCCGGCTTTCAAGAACCCTAAACATTACATTTGTGATTGTTACCCACGAATTGCCCAGCATTTTTGCCGTGGCGGATCGCTGTATTATGCTGGATCGCAATGTCAAAACCATTGTCGCTACCGGCAAACCCAGTGAACTACAGGCGGGCAGCGATAATCCATGGGTGCGTCAGTTTTTTAACCGTCAGGCAGCAAAAAATGAGGATGGAAACCGCGAATAAAAGACTTGAGGTGTTAGGCCTGAGGGCTGGAAGCTGAAGACTTTATTAATCTGTGAAAATCAGTGTTAATCTGTGGCTAAAAAATAATTACATAGGAGTTTGCGATGAGTGCAAAGCCGAATTACTTCAAATTGGGCTTATTTATTCTGATGGCCCTGTTTCTTCTGGTTGGTGGGCTTATTCTGTTCGGTGCGGGTGTATTCGAAAAAGAGAAAGTCCTTTTTGAGTCTTATTTTGCGGACCCTGTGACTGGGCTGGCGGTGGGGTCTCCGGTTTTGGAGCAGGGCGTTCAGATCGGAGTCGTCGAAGCAATCAGCTTTGTCAGGTACGATTATCCGTTGCCGGAGGTTATAGACAGTGCTTCTTCCTATCGCGCCCTCGTGCGGGTCATTTTTTCCGTTCAGACCGGGCGTATTCCGGAGGTAGATGTTGAGGCAAACAATTCGCAGTTGGACGCCCTTATTGGCAACGGCCTTCGGTTGCAACTGTCAACGAATATTTTGACCGGTCAGGGATATATCGAGGCCGGCTATCTGGACCCGAAGCGATTTCCGGTCGAGCCGCTCCCGTGGACGCCGGACTACCTGTTTATTCCCTCGGCTCCCAGCACCTTTACGACCATGAAAGATTCGGTAGATAACATCCTGCATCAGTTGGAACAGATTAACACCGGGGAAATTGCCAAGAATGTCAATGAGGTTCTGGTATCCGTCAACAACGCCGTCAATGATGCCGAGGTTAAAGAACTTAGGGGCGAGGCCGGAAAACTGCTTGCTGAGATTCGCCAGACGAATCAGAATCTGATAAAGCTTCTCGAAAATCCCACTCCGGGAGAGGACCTGGCCAATGTCGCCGAACTGATCGATCAGATGAATACCACCATGGCCCGCATTGACCAACTCATTCTTGCCAAAAGCCCGCAGGTGCTTGAAATGCTTGAAAATTTTAAGCAGATGTCCGAGAATCTGAAAAATATGACCGAAGACCTTAAGAAGCACCCGTCTGAATTGATATTCAGTCAACCGCCCCAGAAAAAGGAGATACTCAAATGAACAGCCGAAAAATGATAGTGCCAGTAATGGGGCTGATGGTGGTCCTGTTGTATTCGGGATGCGCTTCGCGAAAGGCGATTGTTAAAGACACCTTTCTGTTGGATGTACAACGGCCCGGCGAACCTGTTCAGGCGATGTCAGAGGCGATTTTGGCGATTCAGCCATTTTCGATTGCCCCGGCATTTCAGGGCAAGGGATTGGTCTATCGCACCGGCAAAAATCGGTATGAGTCAGACTTTTATAACGAATATTTTGTTTCGCCCACTGCGATGATGACTGACCAGACACGGAACTGGCTTGCCGACTCCGGTGTTTTTTCTCAGGTTCTTTCGTCGACCAGTTCCGTCGAGCCGACCGGCATGCTCGAAGGTAATATCAAGCAGATCGTCGCCGATGTTCGCGATAAAGCCAACCCGCAGGCCGTGCTGGAAATATCCTTCTTTCTGCTCGGGCAGCACAAACGCGAGCGGACAATCCAATTTAATAAAACCTATTCGGCCACCCGGAAGCTGGAAAGCAAAACCGCTCGAAATTGCCAAAGAGCTAAAGACTATTTCGCAGGCGGGTAAGCACTTTGCCAAAGATGACTACGAACGCAAGCGCCATGAGGACATCGAAAAAATTGTGGCCCGCATTTTTGAACACTATACAGAGAATATGGATGCGATACGGGTCCTTGGTATTTTGCAGGAAGATGCCGGTTATCCGACCCCCAAAGTGGACAGTCGCGGCGTGGTGTTCAGAGATGACAAAATCCTGATGGTTAAAGAGATCACCGATGGCGGCTGGACGCTGCCGGGCGGCTGGTGTGATACCGGTTCAACTCCGTCAGAAAATGTTGCCCGCGAAGTCTGGGAGGAATCCGGTTATAAAGTCAAGGCCACCAAACTACTGGCTGTTTATGACCGAGACAACCAAGGCCACACACCGTCGTACCCGTTTAGTATTTACAAGCTGTTTTTTCTGTGCGAACTGCTCGGCGGCGAGGCGACCGTCAGCAACGAAACCAGCGAAGTGGCCTGGTTCGCAGAGAATGACCTGCCCAAAAACCTATCCAACGGCCGCACGCTGCCCCACGAACTCCACCAGTTCTTCAACCACCACCGAAACCCCGATCTACTGACGACATTCGATTAACAACAAAAGCGGAGCGGCGTAAGTTAAGCCCGATGAAAACGCCATTGGTCTTTTGTTGACGCAACAGCCAGAGTGGGAGCGACACGATGGAAATCGGCCTTTTCTTTGTTTTTGATATCGAAAATAGGCCTCGCAGAGGCCGATATGTTGTAGCCACGAGGCGTCAGCCCGTGGTTGAAGTTTTCTCAAGAACAATTAAGCCCGCGCAGCGGGCGGCATAAAAAACGATTATCATATCGCCCCCTGCGGGGATTTGAAAAAAAATGGAAAGCCCCTCGTTCCCCACCCTGACGGATGGGGCTGTAACATTTCGGCCTGTGGCCATTTTTCAAGGTGTTTTGTTAAAAGGAGTTACAGGGGAAGTGTAACAGTTTTTTTGGGGGGTGGGGCGGTTGATTGGAAGAGAGAAAGATTGAATATATTTTTAAAATCTTTGGAAATAGTGCTTGTATCCCTACGGCGGACTCTGTAGTATCTCGCCTCTTGTCACTTATTGGCGGCAAAGGTGTCAGTGAAAAATTTTTCAAATCTTTGAAAAATTGAATTGACGCGGAGCCAAAAAGGCCTTAAGCTGACACTCTTGGGTTGATGGAAGCGGACAAGTGAAGACATCAGTCGTTCGAAACTTGGCCGTTTTTTGTTTCCCTGAAGGGAATAGCAGGAATTATAGACCTGTTGTTCCAAGTTCTTTGACAAGTTAACAGTTAGTGCCATTTGCTTAAGAGCAGCGAGGCGTGGAACCCGGATTCGTTCACGATTTTTAGAATCCGGTGTCTTTCCCAAAACCATATAATTGGTGTGAAAAACCGCCGACTTCGGTCGGCACGGATCAATTTGGTTTTCTCGTTGCGTGAGCGAGATTTTAAGTTGATTCTAAAAATTGAGTAGGATCCCGTCTTCGGACGGATTCATCAATACAAATTGAAGAGTTTGATCCTGGCTCAGAATGAACGCTGGCGGCATGGCTAAAACATGCAAGTCGAACGAACTATCTTGAAGAGTAATCGGACAGATAGTGAGTGGCGCAAGGGTGAGGAATGGATAGGTAACATACCTCGGGCTCCGGAATAGCTCATCGAAAGGTGGGGTAATGCCGGATGATGTCCTGTGTTTGATGCACAGGACCAAAGATTTATCGGCCTGGGAGTGGCCTATTCCCTATCAGCTAGTTGGTGAGGTAACGGCTTACCAAGGCGACGACGGGTAGCGGGACTGAGAGGTTGACCCGCCACATCGGGACTGAGACACTGCCCGGACCTCCACGGAGGGCTGCAGTAACGAATATTGGGCAATGGGCGAAAGCCTGACCCAGCAATGCCGCGTGTAGGATGAAGCTTTTCGGAGTGTAAACTACTTTCAGGGATTAGAAAGCTACGGTTGATCAATCCCAGAAGAAGTCACGGCTAACTTCGTGCCAGCAGCCGCGGTAATACGAAGGTGGCAAGCGTTATTCGAAATCACTGGGCTTAAAGGGCGCGTAGGCGGATATGTAGGTGTCAGGTGAAAACCCCCGGCTTAACCGGGGAACGGCTTGGCAAACGGCATATCTTGAGTCAAGTAGGGGTGTGTGGAACTCTTGGTGGAGCGGTGGAATGCGTAGATATCAAGAGGAACGCCGAAGGTGAAGACAGCACACTGGGCTTGTACTGACGCTGAGGCGCGAAAGCGTGGGGAGCAAACAGGATTAGATACCCTGGTAGTCCACGCCGTAAACGATGTATACTAGGTCGCGGAGGTTCTGACACCGTCGTGATCGTAGCAAAAGTGTTAAGTATACCGCCTGGGGAGTACGGTCGCAAGGCTAAAACTCAAAGGAATTGACGGGGGCTCACACAAGCGGTGGAGCATGTGGATTAATTCGAAGCAACGCGCAGAACCTTTGGCCTTTATGCCCAGGGCTTCACACGTGCTACAATGGC
This sequence comes from Planctomycetales bacterium 4572_13, assembly GCA_002084585.1. Taxonomy (GTDB): domain Bacteria; phylum Planctomycetota; class Phycisphaerae; order Sedimentisphaerales; family Anaerohalosphaeraceae; genus 4572-13. The sequence goes on from NBLM01000114.1 coordinate 9,706, forward strand.
AGGTACAAAGCGACGCGATACCGCGAGGTGGAGCAAATCGCAAAAAACCTGCCCCAGTTCAGATTGCAGGCTGTCAACTCGCCTGCATGAAGTTGGAATCGCTAGTAATCGCGTATCAGCGATGACGCGGTGAATGTGTTCCTGAGCCTTGTACACACCGCCCGTCAAATCACGGGAGTTGGGAGTACCCGAAGTCGGATTGCTAACCTTTTAGGAAGCGTCTGCCGACGGTAAGCCCGATGACTGGGATTAAGTCGTAACAAGGTAGCCGTAGGGGAACCTGCGGCTGGATCACCTCCTTTCTAAGGGATAATTTAGACGCTGTCGGAACATTTATGTTCATAACGACGGTGATCGTCAGGCGTTTCGATTGCTTTTAAGCGGCACTAATTGTATAACCTAATTAAGACCCTGTTCTTCGGAGCAGGGTCTTTTTTCGCGCACCGTAGCCGAAGCGTCCCTGCTTCGGACCCCTGTCAAGGGGGAGAGATGTTTCGCCTGCGTTGGGTGCTGTGTTGGACCAGCCGTTATGCCGGATGCGGCTACTGGTATAGATAGAACGCATTATCGCATCGCCGATGCCGCCCGTCGGAATTGGGTTTTCAAGAAATCTTAGCGTCTTATCGGGCTTACTTGCGCCGGTGCGCGGGTGTTCGTTTTTCGCTTTACAAAATCGGACAATTCTGGTACATATGGTGCATGATTCAAAAGGTTGTTACGAAAAGAGATTTGCGTTTTCACGATGAGGTCCGGCAGGACCGGGCGTATTGGTTAAGCCGCCCGCCGCATGAGCGCATCGCCGCCGTGGAATTTTATCGGAGACAGGTTTATGGAGATAACTATTCCCAACGACTTCAAAGAGTTGCTCGAGTTGTTGAACTTACATAAAATCGATTACATCATTGTTGGGGCCTATGCTTTGGCCCTGCATGGCCATCCTCGTTTTACCGGCGATTTGGATATTTATGTGAAACCGGATATACAAAACGCATCTCAAGTAGTTTCCGTTTTAGAAGCGTTTGGCTTTGGCTCACTCCAGCTTGGAGAAGACGACTTCAACAGGCCTCATCGGGTCGTGCAATTGGGAGTATCGCCGGTTCGCATCGATTTGTTGACATCGTTGACCGGGTTGACATGGGACCAAGCGATCTGCGGACAACTAAAAGGTGAACTTGGTGGGGTCCCTGTAACCTTTCTGGGCAGGGCTGAGTATATCCAAAACAAAAGGGCATTAGGTCGCCACAAAGATATCGCCGATGCCGAAACCCTTGAAGAATAAGCCACCGATTAATTGACAACCGAATAAATGACGGTAACCGTCTACACCATTGACGAAATCGATGATGCGTTAAAAGTCCGAAGGATTTGAACAAGGGTGGCTCCAGATGCAGCGACTTGTCTCGCCCTTGAGTTTATGTATTCATGTGTTCTTGAAATTGCCCCTCATGTACTTGTATTTTTACATCCCTATATCGGCGGCGTAAATGTTTCTTGACGGATTCGGTTTCTGGGGGTATTTTTGTGTCCAATAACTCTTTTAAAACCGAGAGGCAAGGTTATGAGCGAAGTGGAAAAACAGACACAACCGAATCAGCTGCCGGGGTTGTCCGGCCCGGCTCGTTTTTTGATTACGGCGGCGGCGTTTGTTGTGGTTGTCGCGGGGATGCGCGCATCGGTGGAAATCATTATCCCGTTCCTGCTGGCGGTGTTTTTGGCGATTATCGGTACGCCGGCGTTGTTTTGGCTCAAGGGCCGGGGCGTTTCGACGGTCTTTGCGATTTTGATTGTTTCACTTGTGATTATGCTGGGCGGTCTGATGGTGGGGACCATTCTGGCCACATCGATTGCCGATTTCACAAATGACCTGCCGGAATATACCGCCGAATTCAACGCGAATGTTCAGAGTTTGGAAGAAAAGTGGGATGCCTGGCTCGACGAACAGCGCGAGCGATTTACTCTGGATGACAAAGATGAGGTCGTTTTGGATAATGGCGGTACGCAATCTGTTGCTCCGGCAGAGCCGGATAGCTCCACTTCGCAGCCGATGCCGGAAACAGCGGCAGTGGAAACGAAAGAACCCTTCTCACTGACCCAGATACTGGATGCGCAAGCGGGGATTAAGGTGATACAAAACCTGCTTTCTCAGATAGGCAACATTCTAAAGAATGGGTTTCTGATTTATTTAACCACCATCTTTATTCTGCTGGAAGCGTCGATTCTGCCGGGCAAAATCAAGGCCGCAATGAAAAATAACGATGAGGCTTTTAACAACATGGCGACGATTGCCGACGATGTGAAGAAGTATCTGGCGATGAAGACGATCATCAGCTTGGGAACGGGGATAATTATCACGATCTGGCTGACGATTCTGGGGGTGAAGTACCCGGTTGTCTGGGGGCTGACCGCTTTTCTGCTGAATTTTGTGCCGAACATCGGCTCCATCATCGCCGCGATTCCGGCGTGCATTCTGGCATTTCTCCAACCTGAGCTGGGGTTTGGCACACTGGCCCTGACCGCGATGGGGTATCTGGCCGTGAACATCGTCATCGGTAACCTGATCGAACCCCGCGTGATGGGGCAGCGATTAGGGCTTTCGACGCTGGTGGTCTTTCTGTCGTTGGTGTTCTGGGGATGGGTGCTGGGACCGGTTGGGATGTTGCTGTCGGTGCCGCTGACCATGGCCGTCAAGATCGCCCTGCAAAGTCACCCCGACACCCGCAAACTGGCGATCCTTCTGGACTCCCAAAAACCACCCGATCAGGCAAAAAAGTAACCACGAATGACCTTAGGGCGGTCAAGCCGCAACCAAATAGAACGATTGAGATTACAGAAGTAAAATAGTAGTATCCTTATTTTGTCAACACTAACAAATAGAAA
>NBLM01000040.1 GCA_002084585.1 Planctomycetales bacterium 4572_13
CGTTAATGTCCGCCTCAGCCGTTGATATAAAAGGACTTACAAATATTGCAGCATGAAAAACGCGCATAAAAAACAAAGAAATACAAGATTGTATTACGAATAAAAAATAGCCACAAAGATTTTTCTATGTGGCTAAAAAAGCATCCAAAAGCGACCGCAGCCACAGGGTATTGGTCGGAAGATTGGGGATACCCCCGCGAATTTCGTCCGCCGTCTGGATATGAGGGGCATCAATGAGTTCGTTGCCGCAATGGGCCAACATTTTTTCGAGACTTTCGGCTGAATACTCCAGATGGAACTGCAAACCCAGCACATGATCGCCATATTGAAACGCCTGATTTTCACAGACCCCGCTGGAGGCGAGATGAATCACACCCGGCGGCAGCGAAAAGGTATCGCCGTGCCAGTGGAAGACCATCATTTCCGGTGGCAGCATCAAGAACACCTTTGATTGTGCGGCCTGCGGGTTCAGTTGAATCGGATGCCAGCCGATTTCCTTGTGGTCGTTTGGAAAGACCTCGCCGCCCAAAACATCGGCGATAAGCTGAGCGCCCAGACAGACGCCGATGATTTTCTTTTCCGCATCGATTGCCTGTTGAATAAAATCCTTTTCGCTCACCAGCCACGGATACCGGTCATGCTCATAGACATTCATCGGCCCGCCCATGACCGCCAGCATATCGAAGGATTCAGGTGGTGGCAGCGATTCATCAAGATACAGATGGGTATATGTTAACGAATGCCCGTGCAGTTTGGTCCACTCGCCGATGTTGGCGGCATCTTCAAACGGAACATGGGTCAGGCAGTGTATTCTCATCGTTGGAAACTCTCGATCGTTCCGCCGCCGACGACATCTTCGGTATCATTATAGACCACCAGCTTCTGCCCCGGACAGGGGGCGAATTGGGGTTTGTCGAAGCAGATCGTAAAGCTGTTTTCAGCCGCTTCTATGACTTTGCAGGAATGCGTCGGGCCACAAGACCGAAGCTTTCCGGACAGTTTTTGTCCTTCCTGCAACTGTTGCGGGATCAGTATATTGACCTCGCCGGCACGAATGCTGCGATAGCTGATCTCCTCACGGGTTCCGAGTGTAACGGTGTTGGCTTCGGCGTCAATGCGGGCCACATAAACCGGATCGCCCGCGGCATAACCCAATCCCCGCCGCTGTCCGAGCGTATAATGAGCGACGCCCTTGTGCGTGCCGATGACGGCTCCGTTGATGTCCAGCAGATCGCCGGGTTTGTCCCCGTCGATCAGCGCGTCGCGATAATCGCCCTCACCGGCAAAACACAGTTCCATGCTTTCGGGTTTTTCCGCTACGCCGATGTTGATGCTTCGAGCAATGTCGCGAACTTCGTCCTTGGTCAACTTCGCCAGCGGCAGGACAAAATGCGGCAGTCGTCGTGCCGGCAGTCCATAGAGAAAATAGCTCTGGTCCTTGGCATGGTTGCGGCCGCGACGCAGGCGGGTTCCGTTGTCAGTGTGAACGATTTCGGCGTAGTGGCCGGTGGCGAGGTATTTAATGCCAAATTCTTTTTCCACCCGATCCCAGATGAGCATAAATTTCAGAAAAGTGTTGCAGTCGGCGCACGGATTGGGCGTTCTGCCCCGGCGATATTCGGCACGGAAGCGGTCGATAATGAGTTCGTTAAACGGGGCGGTAATATCGACAAAATAGTGCGGCAGGTTCATTTGCCCGCACACGAACGCCGCATCGGCGCCGCAGCAACCGCGTTTATCCGTCCGGCACGCTACGGGAATTCGCATCGTAACGCCCACAACATCCCAGCCCTGCTCACGCAGCAGATGCGCCGTAACGCTACTGTCCACACCGCCGCTCATCATCACGACAATCTGCCGAGAAGCATCCTTCTTCGGCTGCCACAAGGCAGTATTCGACGAAACCAATTCAAGTTTGTAATCGTTCATGCGTTTGTCTGTTCAATTAACGCCACAGTGTTTTTGTGAGTACGGATTCAACGGTATCGTCTTCGGTGATGTCGAGCCAGTTGACATTTTTGAAGGTTTTGAACCAGGTTCGCTGGCTCTTGGCGAATCGGCGGGTGTTGATTTTGATCTTTTCGATGGTTTCGTCCAGCTCCATTTCGCCGTTCAGATGCGAGATTATCTCGGCATAACCAATCGCGGCGGCGGCTTGCGGGCTTAGCGGTTTGTCCTCGGCCAATAAGGCGGCAACTTCATCGACCAGTCCCGCCTCCATCATCCGCTTGATGCGGGCGTTGATCCGTTTACTTTCGGTTTCTTTGTCCCGCCGCAGTCCGATCACGAACCAGTCGTTTGCGGGTTGAGTGGCTTCCCATTGCTTTTGGAATGAGCTGATGGGTTTGCCCGTTAGTTCATAGACCTCCAACGCACGGATGATGCGTTTTTCATCATTGGGGTGAATCCGTTCGGCGGCAGTCGGATCAATCTCTGTCAATCGTTGATGCAGTTTTGCCAATCCCGATTCCGCTGCCTCGGCTTTCAGACGATTGCGAATGGCCTCATCGGTTCCCGGCCCGTCGAACAGACCGAACAGCAGGGCCTTGATATACATCGCCGTACCGCCGACCGCGATGACCGGTTTGCCGCGATCTTGAATATCTGATGCCGCTTTTTCTGTTAGATCAAGAAATCGATCCACGCTGAACGCTTCGCTCGGCTCGACCACATCGATCAGATGGTAGGGAATCTGATTCCGCTTTTCAGCGGGTGGTTTGGCGGTGCCGATATCCATTCGGCGATAAACCTTCATCGAATCGACACTAATGATCTCCGCGTTGAGGGTCTTGGAAAGTTCAAATGCCAAGGTGCTTTTACCCGAGGCGGTTACTCCTAAAATCAATATTTTCGGATTTACTATTTCCACTGTAACTCTTTTTTATGTAAGTTTTTACGGCTGCTTCAGAAGTAACTTGGGATGCCGATGCCAATTATTTTTTCTGTTAAAATCATAATGACGATGTATAATAACACGCTAAAGGAGAAAAATCCAGACACGGTTATACCCAATGGAAATTAACTCGATTAAAAAACACGAACAATCCTCTTCTTTGAAGTCGGCTCTGGCTGTCAAGGCAGCTTTGGTTGAGCGGGTTCTGGCCGACCTGTTTGACAATCAGACCGAGATTCCGCCCCGGCTCAAAGAGGCGATGCAGTACATGGTACTCGACAGCGGCAAACGCATCCGTGCGGCGATGGTGCTGTGGGCCTGTGAGACTGTTTCCGGAAAGCTCAACCGGGATGCGCAGATTGCCGCAGCGGTGGTCGAGATGGTGCATACCTATTCACTGATCCACGATGACTTGCCGGCGATGGACGATGACGATATGCGTCGCGGTCGGCCGAGTTGCCATAAGCAGTTTGACGAAGCCACCGCAATCCTGGCCGGAGACGGCCTGCTGACGCTGGCGTTTGAGATGCTGTCTATCGAAGTCAAGAATTCTGATATCGCCATGCGGATGATCCGCACGCTGAGTGAAGCGGCCGGGCCGAGCGGGATGATCGCCGGACAGGTGGCGGATATGGCCGGGCCGCATGTCAATGGTTCAATGGAACGGTTGCAGTATATCCATATGAACAAAACGGCGGAAATGTTCGCCGCTTCGACTGCGATGGGAGCCGTCGCTGGCGGGGCAGATGAAAAACAGCTTGCCGCGATGATCGAATACGGGATGAAGATCGGCCTGGGCTTCCAGATTGCCGATGACCTGCTGGACATTACCGCCAGCACTGACCAACTCGGTAAAACCGCCGGAAAAGATGCCGAACAGGGCAAGCTGACCTATCCGGCCTTGGTCGGCGTAGAAAAATCCAGCGAGATATTTGAAAAGCTCACCTGCGAGGCGGTCTGTACCTTGCAAATCTTCGGCGACAAAGCCGAAACCCTCCGCCAGTTGGCAATGGAATTGCTCAACCGCACAAAATAAAGTAGCTTAGGCGTCCCTGCCTGAGATCACGGCCAGGATGGCCGTGCCACGGTCAATGCGGCGTTGTCGTCTTACTTTCGTTTATTTTGGTTTCGGAATTGGCGCGGGGTCAGGCCGGTGATCTGCTTAAAGACGCGGGTGAAATAGCTTTGGTTGTTGTAGCCGACCTCGTAACAAATCCGTGTACAATTATTATCCGTTGTCAGCAGCATCCGCTTGGCGTGGTTGATGCGGATATTTGTCAGGTAGTCCACGACCGTAACGCCCATCTGCTCGCGAAACAAATGGGCCAGCCGTGATACACTCAAGTGGACGGCCTTGGCGATATCCGGCAGCATCAGCGGGTGTTCATAGTTGGTCTGCATAAACTCGACAGCGGGCTTGAGCTGCTGCATCTTTTTGGCATCCTGCGATGTATAAACGCTTTCGATAAACTCATCCAGTGCATGACTGATCCAGATGCAGATGTCCTCCTGTGTATTGATGGTCAGCACCTTGTTGATATAGATCAGATTCTTGTTGAGCAGGATGTTGATGTCCACCCCGCCCATCGCGGCCGCCCGGCTCAGCACACTCAGCAGTTCCACCAGCCGTGCCTTGAGCAGGTTGATGTTGCCGGGATTGTTGAACAGAATGCGACCCAGCAGGGAGTTGAGAATCTCTTTGGCCCCGGTGCGGTCGCCGATCTTGACCTTGGCGATCAGTTGACATTCCAATTCGTAGGGATAGGTCTCGGTTGAATCCAGCAGCTTTGTTTCCTGGATGACTTCGCTGATCCGGGACTGCTGCATCGACCGCTGCCGCCGCCATTGGATGACCTGTGGATCCAGGTCGGTGTTCTGATAGAAGAGGATATATAAAAACTCCGCCGCTTCGTGAATCCGGCGGGCTGAAATCACGGGCAGTTTCCGCAGGGCGTTGCGTATATCACCGGCCCCGAAGCGAAGGCCCTGAAGCCGTTTTTGAATATCCGATTCGATATCCTCGTCAAACGGTTCCCAGGCAGACTTGCCGAAAAACAGTCCCCCCAGCGGCAGATCACTTTCCATAATGGGCACACAGCCCAAAACGATTCCCGCGTGACAGACAGTGATATAGGGTTGGCCGGTTTCAATGGAGATGTTCAAGCTGCGCAATCGATCCTGCCGGCATCGATGAAGGCCCGTTTTGGATGTTCGGATGCGTTTACAAAACGCTGGATGGCACTTTGGAGAACAGAATGAACGGACTTCTCGCCCTTCAATATCCGTTATTTCCAGCGACATCTGGAAGTTCCGCATGAAAGCGGCCTCAACCTTTTTGCATTGTTCTTTTGAAAAAAGGTCTTTTAATTTGATATTAGCTGTTGTTTTTTTGCTCATATTGCAATCATCACAATTATGATACTGTAAAAATAGCATTATATGAATTCCCGAAAAGGGTAGCAAGATAATTGTATTTTAAAAAACTTTTTTGAGCAAGCGGTTTGCGGCACTCGCTTTGGCTCTACCGACGGCAAGGATGCAGCAACCGTCTAAAAGGGGCACATTTTTTTGCCGGTTCTTAAATAATTTAAAACTGGAATTGAATCCTCCTGATAAGTCCCTTATAATAACCTGCTTATGAAACATGAATCGAAACATTCCGTTGGTATCGTTCAGACGCAGACGGTTCGGGTTGTTGAGTCAGATGCCCCGCTGCGCCTTAAGTGCGGCAAGGATCTTGGGCCTATTGATGTTGCCTACGAAACCTATGGCCAGCTCAATGAGCAAAAGGACAATGCCGTTTTGATCTGCCATGCGCTCAGCGGCAATGCTCATGTGGCCGGTTATCACAGCGCCGCCGACAGCAAACCCGGCTGGTGGGATGTGATGATCGGTCCGGGGAAGTTTATTGACACCCATAAATACTTCGTCATCTGCTCCAATTTTCTTGGCGGCTGCAGCGGCACGACCGGCCCCTCTGATGTAAATCCCGCTACGGGTAAGCCGTATGGCCTGGACTTTCCGATTATTACCATTGAAGATACGGTTCTGGTGCAGAAGCGATTACTCGATAAACTCGGCATCGGTCATTTACTGGCCGTTGTTGGCGGCTCGATGGGCGGGATGCAGGCCTTGCAATGGTCGATTTCCTATCCGGAGTTTGTGGATGCCGTTGTTTGTGCCGCGTCAACTGTCCGATTGAATGCCCAGTCCATCGCGTTTGACGCCGTCGGGCGCAATGCGATCCTGGCTGACCCGCATTTTGACAAGGGGCAGTACTATGGCCATGAATTGCCCAACCGGGGCCTGGCTATTGCCCGGATGATTGGACACATTACCTACCTATCGGAAGAATCGATGCGACAGAAGTTTGGGCGACAGCTTCAGGCCGCCGATAAATATAATTACGACTTCAATTCTGAATTTTCCGTCGAGACCTATCTGGACTACCAGGGACAGGCATTTATCGAACGCTTTGACGCGAATTGTTACCTGTATATATCCAAAGCAATGGATTATTTTGATTTGCCACAGGAGTATGGATCGTTGCGGCAGGCCCTGTCCCATTCGAGCTGTCGATTTTTAGTTGTCAGTTTTTCCAGCGACTGGCTCTTTACACCTCGACAATCCGAAGAGATTATCGAGGCCCTTGGGGCCGAAGGGAAGGAGGCGAGCTACTGCAATATCTATTCGCCCTATGGCCACGACGCCTTTTTGCTGGAAGTGCAGACGCTTGGGAAATTGATTGCCGGTTTTATTGATTCTACATGGCATCGTACTCGAACGGACCAGAAAGTTCGCTGCGGGCCTGAGATTAAGCACCCTTGTTCAAAATCTTTCGACCATGCCAAACGAATCCGTGTGGACTATCAACTGATCGATTCACTGATCGAGCCGGACAGCCGTGTGCTTGATTTGGGCTGTGGAGACGGGGAGCTGCTGAGTCGTCTTATTCAGGATAAAAATGTGAATGCTGAGGGGATTGAATTAGATGAAGACCTGGTTGTTCACTGTATTCAGCGGGGATTGTCTGTGATTCATCGTGATATTGAGCGGGGCCTTGAGATGTACCCCAACGAGACCTTTGACTACGCCGTGCTGTCGCAAACGATTCAAACGCTGAACCACCCGCAAAAAGTATTGACCGAGCTGCACCGCGTCGCCAAAAAAGTCATCGTCAGTTTTCCAAACTTCGGACATTGGCTGTGTCGATCCCAGCTTCTCTTGAAGGGGACTTCTCCGCAAACGAAACAGCTTCCGTTCCGATGGCACAATTCGCCCAACAGGCACTTTCTTTCATTGAAAGACTATGATCGCTTTTGCGCCGAGCTGGAAATCAAGGTCCAACGGCGAATTCCTCTCGGCAAAACCACCACACTGCCGGTACGCATCTGGCCCAACCTATTCGCCTCGCAGGCAGTTTATGTTACCAGCAAGTACGGCGTGTCCTCATAAGCCGCACGGATGATATGGAGAGGCAAGGGGGTGCTGTTTTTTTACAGGTGGATGCCGCAGTAGCCAATCTCGTTGCATATCTTTCGCAACCGCTCCCACAGTTTTTCATCGCCCATCGTGGAAATTGCCAGCGGGAACAGGACGCGATCTTCGTGGAAAAGGTGTTCCCGCAACAAAGGGCACAGATAACGGACGGTGGACATTAATTTTGTCTTAAAGTTGTTAAAAGGCATTTTCTCAAACACTACAATCAGCTTGATCAGCTCATCGACCGCTGTCTGAATATAAGCGTGTTCGCTTTCGATCCGGTAGAATAAACTTTTCCACCCCCGTGCTTTCAGGGCGGGGAACAGCACATCGTCTTCTCGTCCGATATGCTCTTCCAGTGAGTTCAGGTGTTCGGCGATGTGGCTAAGCTGCATCAGCTCGCTGCTGCTTGGCGACAGTTGCCAGGCGCGAGAAATCCGCTCGGCCACCTCTTCAAGGTCGGCGAGAAAACACCGGATCATTTCGTGTTCGGCCATCACTTTTCGGAGGATATGGTAGTCCGGAAGATGCAGACGAAGGTCGGATTTTTCCCTTTCGGCCAGCCCCATCATAATGAACGAGGTTGAGAGTTGATGGATTTTTCGAGGCGTGATTCCATTCTGAATCAAATTACTCTCGGCTCGCTCAAAATCCAAAGGGGAAACAGAGCCAATCAATCGATTGGCCTGCTTCCGCAGGGTTTCTTTGTTTTTGCTGTCAGAGAGCTCTATCAGGAAACGGGTCAATTCCTCGGCGATCTTTTTATTCCCGTACTTATTCATAATGCACCTCCCGCTGTCAAGCCGCAGTTCATTAAATACTACGCCTGCGGGATTTCTACGGGCTAAAAAAAATGAGTAAAATGAGCCGTGGCGGGGAAGTTTTTACAGGCGGGATGCGGCCACGGCTGCGCAAAAGGCCGCCGCCGCCGTTTCGATGCGCAGGATGTTTCTGTTTATCGTAACACCGCAGGCGCCGCCTCCTGCGAGTAAAGCCAATTCATTTTCACTGAGTCCGCCCTCGGGGCCGATTACAATGATGTAATCCTGTTTGTCCTTGACAGCGGGCAGATCAAAAAAGGACGCTCCCTTAAGGTCGCCGTACAAAAGGAGGCCTTGGTGATATTGACCGATGAGCGAATCCAGTGTTGCGGGGAACTTTTCAGGGCCGGTTATTTCAGGCAGGAACAATCGTTTTGATTGCTTCGCCGCGGCGATGGATATTTTCCGGTATCGTTGAAGGGCTGTATTTTTGCCGAGTTTAACGGTGCGTTCAAACTGAACCGCCGCGATGTGGTCAACGCCTAATTCGGTGCATTTTTCGACCAGCCAGTCAAACCGCTGACCTTTCGCAAAACTAACGGCCAGAATGATTCGTCCGCTTGTCGCGGCAGGGGTGCATACGATCTTTTGCACTCGGACAGTGGTCCGTTTTTTATCGACCCGTTCGACAATTCCTTCGGCAAACGACCCCCGACCATCGAAGAGTTCAAGCGGCGTTCCTTTCTTCGCTCGCAAAACCCGGCAGAGATGCCCGGATTCGGCCGGGTCGAGAAAGGATTCTGTATCGATTGATTCACAGTAAAAACGCATCCGAAAGATGTCCCTGAAAAAGGAAAGTTTAAGGGTGGAAATAACAGGTCCGATAAATCATGAGAGGAAGCAGAACAAACATCCCTCACACACAACCTAATCGTAAAAACACTTGAATAAGAATTGTTCAGGCATCCGCTTCTATCGCCGGGGCCTGCTGTTCGTACTTTGACAGTTCCCGGAGCAAATTGTTAAAAGCCGCAACGCTGTCTCCGGCGCCGATTTTTTTCTGTGTTGCGGCGGAAATCCGATTAATCGTGCCGCATTCCCTGCAGCGAACTCGTTTACCCGCGTACTGGTCAGATACACGGTAACTATGCCCACACTTGCTACAATCAAACTTAATCATAGGTCTCTCCTCGGTGTTTTCTCGGGTATCACTTTCTCTCAACCATTTAGAATGGAAAAAATGCTATCGAATCCATCGTTGAAATAGTACAAACAGTCAAGAGCTTTTATAATCAAGGTTTTGTTAAATAATAAATAGGGCTATCTATTATAGCTATTTATGAAAGCCCCCGAAAAAAAGGGTCCTTTTGAGATTAAGAAAGAGCATTTAAGACAAAACAGGCGACATTAGAGATTTTCTTCTAATTCGTCACAACATCTATTTTTTTGCCTCGAAAACTGATGATACCGTCAACTTTCGAGAAAATCGTATAATCCTTACCCATGCCGACATTGAAACCCGGATGGAATTTTGTGCCGCACTGACGCACAATAATCGCTCCGGCCTTGGCAAACTGCCCGCCATAGAGCTTAACGCCGCGATATTGCGGGTTGCTGTCGCGTCCATTTCTTGTAGAACCACCTGCTTTTTTATGAGCCATAATCCACTTTCTATGTCAAAAACTGTAATTTGCTTACAAACTATAACTTATTCCATTTCCAAGAACCCTATACCATAGCGATTTGAGGCGACCCCGTCCAGAAAAAAATAAAAAACACCCCATATTTTTCTTGAACAATTATACCCCCACGGGGTATAATGAGTGAGTCCGAAATGATATTGTTGTGGAAAGTGAGTGAAGATGTCGATAAATCCAGATCATTCAGATGCACTTTCAGCCCTGCGGCGAATCGAGGGACAGGTTCGCGGCGTTCAGCGGATGGTTGAGGGTAAAAAGTACTGTATCGATATTCTCAACCAGATCGCCGCAGTCAAAGGGGCGTTGGGAGCTGTTGAAAAGCGCATCCTCGAACGGCACTTCCAGCATTGTGTCAAAAGCGCCATGGCCAGTCAGTCCGAATCAGACACGAATGAGAAGATTGCTGAACTCATGGATCTGATCCACAAAAGGATATAGCCAGACGGAAATTTCAAGTTTGCGTTTTCGGTGCTTTACGAATAACATGTTTTCATAGTAAAAGAATAGGAAACAAGATGTTATAGTTTCTTTGGGAAGAACGAGAGATGAAAAATCTTGTATTCATCATTGTTGTAATGACCCTTTCCTGGCCTGCGTTTTGTCAACCGGCCGCAACCGATCCCAATAATCCAGTGGTGCTTGAGGGCTATCTTCGCATCGCAGCGACCAATAACGCTGGTTTAAAGAGCAGCTTTGAGCGATGGCGAATGGCTGCCGCGGCAGTCCCGCAGGCGAAAGCACTGGCCGATCCCCGGTTTACCTATGGCTATTTCATCGAAGAAGTTGAAACCCGCACCGGCCCACAAAAGCAACGGTTGGGTCTTTCGCAGGCATTTCCCTGGTTTGGCGTAATCGAAGCTCGCAGCGATGCCGCCGCGGCAGCGGCGCAAGCGGCCTACAAACGCTATGAGGCCGACAAGCTCAAGTTGTTCAAGCAGGTCAAAAATGCTTTTTATGAATACGGCTATTTGTATGAGGCGACAGAGATCGCTCGACAGAATCTGGAACTGCTCAAGCATTTTGAGCAGGTGGCCCAGGTGCGCTATCGAACGGCCGCCGCGAGTCATCCTGACATTATTCGGGTACAGATCGAACTGGCGATGCTGGAAGATCACTTGACCGGGCTGGAGAATATGCGTTCGCCGGTTGTGTCGGGACTGAACGCATTGCTCAATCGGTCAACCGATGCCCCGCTTGGGCGGCCGCAGCGGATGGATGCAGTGATGGCAGTTATGGACTCGGCGCAGATTGCGGCACTGATCGCCGAGCGGAATCCTGAAATAGCGGCCCTGCAGCAAGACATCCAATCGGCGCGGCATCGAGTGCGGCTGGCGCAGAAACGCTACTGGCCGGATGTAACGCTGGGGGTGGACTGGATACAGACCGACGAGGCGCGGGCCGATGGCGTATGGGGGTCGGGTCGTGATCCGGTTATTGCGATGATGTCGTTCAATATCCCGCTGTGGGGCAATAGCTATAAAGCAGGTGAGCGGCAGGTACGGGCATCGATGCGGTCGGTTCGCCAACAGAAAAAACAGATGCAGCTTGACCTGTCGGCCAGGGCGGCGGAGATTTTTTACAGAATCGCCGAAACCCGCCGCAAGGCCGCGCTGTATGAAAACACGCTGATTCCGAAGGGCAAAGAGATGGTGAATGTATCGGAGTCATCGTATCGAACCGGCGGGGTTGATTTTTTGAACTTGATCGATGCCCAGCGAAAACTGCTAACCTTTGAAGTAGCTTACCAGCGAATCCTGACAGACCATTTGCAGGCGCTGGCGGAGTTGGAAACATTAACCGGCGGGGCGATCCCGCTGAAAGCAAATTAAAAAACAGTTGTAACATTTTAGCGAAATACGAATGTGCTGTAAGAGTTCAAGCTTTAGCTTGAGAGGTTGCGAATATGAAGAAAGTATCCGGAAAATGCGTTTGGACGATTATCCTGCTGGTTGCGATAGGTGTTGTATTTTTTGCGGCGGGGTATTTGCTGCATGGATTGCAGTTCGGTCATCAGGATACGAGTGTTGACAGTGCGGCGGCGAAAACAGTGTGGACCTGTTCGATGCATCCGCAGATACAGGAAACCAAACCCGGCAAGTGCCGACTGTGTGGGATGGATCTGATCCCGCTTACGCCGGATGCTGATGATGGCGGCGGGTTGTCGCGGACGATTTCGTTTTCGCCCGAAGCGGTCAAGCTGATGGAAATACAAACCAGTGTGGTTGAGCGAAAAACGCTTTCGCATCAGGTGCGGCTGGTCGGCAAGATCGCTCTGGATGAAACTCGGACAAAAGCGATCACTGCGTGGGTTCCCGGACGAATCGAGCGACTGTTCGTGGACTACACCGGAATCGTCGTGCGGGCTGGCGACCACATGGTCGAGTTATACAGCCCGGACCTGATTACGGCGCAAGCGGAATTTTTGCAGTCATCGGAATCCGCCCAAGGGCTAAGCGGCTCATCGGAACGGGTGGCCGATTCAATTCGCCAGACGCTGCAAGCCGCGCGGGAAAAACTGGCTCTGTTGGGGTTGACCGAAAAGCAGATCGCCGATATAGAAACAGCGGGCGAGCCGCTGGATCGGCTGACGATCTATGCACCGATTGGCGGGGTTGTGATTGATAAGAAGGCAACCGAGGGAGCGTATATCAAAACCGGCACACCGATTTACACGATTGCGGATTTGTCGAAGCTCTGGGTGATGCTGCATGTCTATGAATCCGACCTGCCGTGGATTGGGTATGGCCAGCGGCTCGAGTTTTCGACGCAGTCGCTGCCGGGTGAGGTCTTTACCGGTCGGGTCAGTTTTATCGATCCGGTGCTGAATGATCGGACGCGTACTGTTAAAGTTCGTGCGGTGATTGAAAACACGCGCGGCAAGCTCAAACCCAACATGCTTGTCCATGGATATGTCAAAACACCGATTACCGAACAAGGCCCGGCGATGGCGATTGTGGGCAAGTGGATTTGCCCGATGCACGGCGAGATCGTTAAAGAGGCGCCCGGGGCATGTGATATTTGCGGGATGGATCTGGTATCCGCCAAATCGCTTGGCTATACGGCCGCAACCGATTCAACGCCGCCGTTGGTGATTCCGGTCTCGGCGGTATTGGTTACGGGCAGGGCGCTCGATAAGGGGGTGGTTTTCGTGCGGGTCGAAGGAGCCGATAAGCCCACCTTTATCGGCAAGGAAATTACACTGGGGCCGCGGGCGGGGGATTATTACATTGTCCTGTCCGGCCTGATGGCCGGTGAGCGAGTGGTTACCAACGGCAACTTCAAGATCGATTCAGAA
>NBLM01000041.1 GCA_002084585.1 Planctomycetales bacterium 4572_13
TATTGCTTATCCAACGGATTTATCCCTTCTCAATGAAGCCCGTGAGAAAACCGAAGCGATGATCGATGCGATGCACGAACCGTTTATCAGTCTTCGCAAGAAACCCCGCACTTATCGCCAGAAAGCGCGGAAAGCGTATTTGGCGGTCGCCAAACAGAAGAAACCGGGCTACAAGAAGATTCGCAAGGCCATCGGTCAACAGCTTCACTATGTCAAACGCAATCTTAAAACGATTGACCGGATGGCTCTGGACAAGCGGTTGTATCGACTGTTATTGGTTACCAAAGAACTGTATCGTCAGCAACAGTGGATGTACGAAAACCGTACACACAGTATCCCGAATCGGATTGTGAGCTTGTATCAGCCGCAGGTGCGTCCGATTGTTCGCGGCAAGGCGAAAAGTCCTGTCGAATTTGGCGCCAAAGTTTCGATCAGCTTGGTGGATGGGTATAATGAATCCTGTGATCTGATTGAACAAATCAAGCAGTACCATAAGCGGTTCGGGTGTTACCCGGAATCGGTCCATGCGGATAAAATTTACCGGACACGCGAGAATCGGCGGTTTTGTAAAAAACACAGCATCCGCCTGTCCGGCCCGCCGCTGGGTAGACGCACCGATGACGCGGCGTTGCTCAAAGAACAAAGGAAGCTTCAGTATCAGGATGAATGTGACCGGATTCCGGTCGAGGGTAAGTTCGGTCAGGGCAAACGCCGGTTCAGTTTAGGCCGTATTATGACCAAACTGGCCAGCGTGGTGGCTGTCAATGCGGCGGCGGCAGCATGGCGTGAGAGTGAATACGCCGATCTTAGCCAATCGCAAAACCGCAGCATGAGCAATTAACGACAGTGAAAATGGAAATGTAAACTTATTCAGCAAGCCCTAAATACTTGCCGCAGCTATCGCATTACCGAAGAAGAAATCCTCGTACCGGAAACTATTAAAGTATTGCAGCCGGTTTAGGAAATGGAGGTGATTTCAAATGGGTGTGCCAAGTAAAGCTAATATAGACAAGCTGGACAATCCAGCACGGCTAAAGACTAACCATCAGGCCGTAACGGAACCGAGCGTATGGTGAGGCAACGCGGGCAGATAAAACCAAAACCTTTACTGTCATTGAACCACTTTACTTTACCTGTACTCATGTGTACTGCTCCCTGGCCCCTAAAGAACCTTACTCAATTATCTCTTTCTCACTATTTTGCAGGCCTCGGTCCAAAAAGACAAAAAACAACCCGGACCCATCGGCATCACTGCGGCATCATCGACATCGCCCAACCGCAGTGTTGTATGCCTACTAAGACGCGCCATTGTCCTTGTCGGAGCGGTAATAGCAAGATTATTTTGCGAATTCTTCATTTTTTGATAATACTTCAACCGTATGAAGCCAAAAATACACTTGAAAACCTTCGTATTCGAACTTTATGTACTCCGGGGTTATGTGTATCGCTCGGGGTAATGAAAGATGGTTTTTTACGGGTTCTTAGCCGCACAAGCGCCAACCGAAGCGCAGGCTACAAAAAAACCGCCAAGGCAAGTCATTCACGCCCGGCGGTTTTTATTTTTTTACATCTGCCTCGTTAGAAGAACTGCCTCTATTCGCTTACTTCGGCTTCCGGAGCAGGAGCCGGTTGAATGGGTGTCGGCGCGGCCTGTTGAGCAGCTCGTTGTGCGGCTTGTGCGGCTTGGCGAGTGGCGGCGGCCTGTTCCATTGCATCCCGCATGGCCTGCTCTTTCTCGGAGTACTCAATCGTCGCGTTGTCGCGCATCGTCTTGCTGTATTCAGCCCATAAACCACTTTGTTTTTGCTGGGTTAAAAACTGGGTAATCTGTTCTTTGGCTTCAGCAAAGGGTGTTGTTCCGGCCTCTTTCTTGTCCGTTACCTTGATGATGTGATAGCCGAAACTGGTTTTGACGATGCCGGTGGTCTGGCCGAGTTCGGTTTCAAAGGCGGCCTTTTCAAATGCCGGGTCCATCTGACCCTTGCCAAAAAAGCCCAGATCGCCGCCCTTGGCACTGGACGGACAAGTCGAAACATCTTTGGCCACATCTTCAAATGTTTCACCTGCATCCAGACGGGCCTTGGCCGCTTCGATCGTTTCCAGTTCCGCCGGGTATTCGTCCTCTTTAATGCCGCGCTTGCCGCAAAGAATATGGCTGGCCTTAACCTGGGCGGGCTGATTAAAGTGCTGCGGATTCTCATCGTAGAATTCTTGCGCATCGGCCTCAGTAACAACCGCATTGGGATCAAGCGATTCCATCAGGGCCTTAATCTGCATCTGCGAACGAATCTGGCCTTTAAGGTCTTCCAAGGTCATCCCGTACTTGGTAATCTCTTTTTCAACCTCTTCCATTGACTGGCCCTTTTGGCCGGCAATTTTTGTGATCTCTTCGAGAACTGCCTCATCAGAAACGCTGATATCCTGCTTGGCCATTTCCTGGCCCAGAAGGGCTTGTTCAACCTTCGTGTCCACCACTCGTTTGCGAACCTGCTGCTTCATGGTGTCCGGAAGTTCCATTCCGGCAGGCATCCGTTTTTTCTGCATTTCGACCCTCTTCGCGACTTCATCAGAAACCTCTTTCTCTGTGATTTCCTGACCATTAACCGTTACAACGACGGCTTTTGGATCTATCTCTTCGGCAACAGCGGGTTCTTCTTCCTGAACCACCACCTCTTCTACAACAACTTCTTCCGGTTGTTCTATGGCGGCGGGTTCCTGTGCTGCCGGAACTTCTTCAATGACAGCGGCGGCCTGCTCGACCAAAACATTTGGGTCGTCTGTCAATTCCGCTTCCTTCTGGCAACCATTTAAAGCGACTGCCAAAATCGTGATACTCATAAACGCCAATAATTTCTTCATTCTTCTTCCTTTCGTTCGTTTCAATTTTTTAATTCATAGCGGACCGAAAAGTCCGTCGAAATCAGAGATAAACTTTATCCATCAGCCGCGGAAACGCGATGCACTGGCGGATATGCTTTTCGCCAGTGATCCAGGCGACCGTTCGCTCAACGCCCAAGCCAAAACCGCCGTGCGGCACCGAACCGTACTTTCGCAGGTCTAGATACCACTGATACGAGTCGGGATTGTACCCTTCTTCGTCGATGCGGGCAAGCAATTTTTCGTAATCATCCTCGCGGACGGAGCCGCCGATGATCTCGCCAAAGCCAGCGGGAGCCAAAAGGTCGAAGTTCTCGACAACCCGATCATCCTCGGTGTCCGCTTTCATATAAAACGCTTTAGCCGCTTTGGGGTAATGGGTTACGAACACCGGACGGGCGTGCATCAACGAAATAATCGTCTCATCCGAACCGCCCAAATCCTTGCCCCAGCAAAAATCCGCCGCCAAGCGGGCGTGTTTGGGGTTATTATCAATTTTGACCTGCAATTCGACTAATTCGGAGCGGATTTTCTGCAATCGCCGGGCGTTTTTTTCCTGCTGCCACTTTTTCAGCCCGCCTTTGGCATCCGCCGCTTCGATTTGTGCCAATTCCTGTTCCATCATCCGTTTTTGGCCTTGAAACTGTTCAAGCTGTGCGGCCATGAACTTCTGTGTACGATCACTGGTCAAGATATCCACCACTTCCGAATACGACAGCCGGACAAAGGGGGTTTGGGTCGCTTCCAGTGCGGCAATATCCGCGCCAAGCGTTTCCAATTCATCGTGATTGTCTTTCAAAACCCGCTGGACAATGCTGAACACAAACTCCTCCGCCAAATCCAACAAGCCTGGGAGGTCAATATAGGCCACCTCCGGCTCGACCATCCAGAACTCGGTCAGATGGCGGCGGGTTTTGCTTTTTTCAGCCCGAAAGGTCGGACCAAAGCAATAGACCTTGCCGAAACTCATCGCAGCGCTTTCCAGATAGAGCTGCCCGGTCTGGGTCAGGTGCAGCGGCTGGCCGAAGTAATCCACCTCAAAGAGCGTCTGTTCCCCCTCACCGGCAATCGTCGTAAAGATCGGTGTATCGATCAGCGTAAAGCCGTTGTCATTAAAAAACCGGCGAATCGCATCAATGACGGTGTGGCGAATGCGTCCAATGCACCAGGGTTTTTGCGAACGCAGGTGCAGATGGCGATTTTTTAAGAGAAAATCAACGCCGTGTTCTTTGGGGGTAATGGGATAATCGACCGCCGGAGTGTGAATTTCGACCGCCGTAACCGCCAGCTCCACACCACCGGGGCTGCGCGGCTCCTGGCGAACCAATCCCGTAATCGACAGTGACGACTCCTGCCCCAGATGCTTAATCTGCCCGAACAGGTCTTCGGGGAGTTTATCCTTTTCGATCACGCACTGGCACAGACCACTGCCGTCCCGCAGCATCAAAAACTGCACCTTGCCGCTGGGCCGGTTCTTATACAACCAGCCATTAAGTGTAACTTCGTGACCGATAACAACTTGTAGTTCACTGATTCGTTTGATATGTGTCATTGGAAATTCCCCATTTTATTCGTTAGAAAACAAAGGCACTGTATCCGAAAAACCAAATAACAGCAATCCTAATTTTCCCAGCCGCCGAATCCAACGGTGAATTTGCAAAGCATCTTATGCAACAGGTGCCGCCCTGCTTTTTTTAGGTGGACTTGGAGTTTCATTGATGATTTTACTTGATCTTTAAAAACACTAAAAATTCACTGTTTTCCTGCATTATTGCCGATAAAACAGGTAGTCTGTGTTTTTTAGTTTCTTTTAACCTATTTTATCGGAGGTAGTACAAATGAGAACAGAAAGTAAATGGCAGGGGCAGGTAGGATTGATATGTATCGTTTTGTTAGCATTGTTGGCACCCATAGCAAGGGCATTGGATGTTTGCGACCAGGCATTCCTGATCATTGATGGTGAACCGGACCCTGTGGATATTGATTGTTCCACAGGATACACAATCGTCTCAAACTCGACGGTTAATCTTTTGCCGGGGGCACATATTTCAGAAACAGTTGGCGGCGGTGTGGGGACCGGTATTCTGACTGTAAACTATGGTGCCGACAATATAATCAATATTTTCGGCGGTCAGATTGATACGATGCTGAATACTGGTTCGACCGATACTGTAACAATTTACGGTTCTGATTTTGCAGTGGACGGTGTTTTGCTGGATCCAAGTCAGGACCAGATCGTAAACACAGGTGCGGGTACTTACATTTTCGATTTAACCGGTGTTTATGAAGACGGTTCGCTTATTGATCTTCCGTGCTATCTGGAAGCGGATGGTGTGATTAACCTGAACATTCAGCAGACAGCTCCTGAAATTGAAGTGCTGCCCGCATTACTCGAGTGGGATTTTGGTGATGTTGAAGTAGGTCAGATCGCGATAGTCCTGGTTCAGATCTTCAATTATGGCACAGCCGATTTGAATGTTTCTTCGGTTACGATCGCTGGAGATGCTGACTTTACTATCACAGATGGTCCCGCAACTCCGCTTGTGATTGCACCGAATACATCAATTGGTGTTGATTTTGAAATTACTTATGCACCCGCTACCGAAGCTCCTGCGGCCGCAGTTGTTACGATTGTTAGCGATGACGAAGACGAATCGATTATCGATGTAGCTCTCAGCGGCGTTGGAATTGTTATTGTTGTACCGCCGACCCAGCAAATTCAGGATATTCTGGATTATTTCGATGCTTCTGTGATTGATGGCACCTTGGTTGGCTACGGTCCTGGCAACAGTGCTTCCAAGCGGCTCAAAGCCCTGCGGAATATGATTGAATCCGCCAGCGATCTAATCAATGCCAGCGCTTATGCTCAGGCAATCGATCAGTTGGAATCCATTGCCAAGAAAACTGACGGCGTTTCAAAGCCGCAGGATTTCGTGGTAGGCGGTGCAGCGGCTGTGTTGAATACAATGATCAATGATTTGATTGCTGATCTTGCTTCATAAGGATTCGGTGAAGAACTAAATAAAAAAGGCGAGGTTTTCACCTCGCCTTTTTTTTATATCTTGAAACACTCCCTCGTCAGGTGGTCAGTAATCTACATAGCTTGCACCGTCAGAATCAGTGCCCGATTTATTGATCTTAAAGGTCGCGGTTTCTTTCTGATACAGCCATCCTGTCGAGTCATCAACTACCGTTGAAAAATCAGTTACCCCTGAAGACACAATCTTAAAAGTCACTGAATTATTGAAGGGGTTAACGGGCATTTGCATCAGATAGGGTCCATAAAGGTAAGGATCGCCAGGCGTTTTAGAAGTCTGTGACATCCCGGTAAGCTGCGAGGTTCCGATAAATTGGTTTGTCAGTATTGTAGGAGTAGCCGAAAAAGTGCTATTGAAATACCCGGGATTCAGATTATTATGCTGCATCTTGTACAATTCAATCTGACATCGAACGGAGTGGAGCGAGCTTTTAATGGCAGATTCTCTGGATTGGGCAGCATGGCCCTGAAACTCGGGCAGCACGATCGCCGCTAAGATACCCAAAATCGTAACAACAATCATCAATTCGACTAATGTAAACCCATTTTTTCATCCTTGATACACTTAAAATATAAAAAACAAATGGCCGACCGCCAAATAAACCCCGGCATTTTATCCGTAAAAATACGGGGAAAAACTTAAATATTCGGATAAAATTTGCATCTGACGGTTTTATTAGTTACCTTTTACATTGGATGAGGGTGTGTGTTCTTTTTCGCAGTAATAACGCGAGAATCGGGGGTATTATGAAAAGCTGCAACAATATCATCACGGCTCAAACGGCTGCCGTCGCGGTCATAACTCTCACCTTTTTCTGCTGTTCTCTGGCGGTCTATGGATATGAAGATATCGAATTCAGCGGCGGCGTTACGGCTGAAATCGATTATGTCGTGGACGGGTCAGTGTGGGTCTATGATGCAAATGTAACACTGTATGAACCTGCCCACATTCTCGGCTTTGTCGGTATCGGTTCCGGGGCGGTTTTGGATATTTACGGCGGAGAAATTGACTATATGTTACTGATCTCCACATCGGACCTCAGTTTACCCGAAGGCATCGTAACTGTTTACGGAACCGATTTCACTGTGGACGGTGTCTCCGTTGACCCCAATACCACCGAGCTTTTCCTGCAGGGCCAGACGCTGGCCGGCGTGTATGAAAACAGAACGCCTTTTGCTTTTCCCGTGGATTGTGTCATTATAGGAGGCGGTGGCTTTGTGTACTATCAGACTGTCAAACTCGGTTGGGTCGTCAGCGAACCTGATATTGAACTTTCCGAATCTGGCTACAACTTCGGACAGGTCGATGTCGGAGCAATTCAGACAGATGTGGTCTCGGTGTTTAATCTCGGCAACGCCTCCCTGACAATCCAATCACTGGAATTGGGACAATCGCAGAAAACCCAGTTTGCGTTGACGGTTTTTCAGACACCTATTACATTAGAACCCAATAGTTTCATCGACTTCGAAATCCTGTTCAGTCCTGTCATTGATGGCATCGATACCGCTGTATTAAGCATCATCAGCAATGATCCTAACGATCCCGTTGTTGATGTTGTGCTGACCGGTGAGGGAATGCCTGTTGTTCTGTCTTCTGAAGAACAGGTCACCCAAATTCTGGATGCCTATGGCAGCGCCGTTCGGGACGATTTAATACAAGGTGTCGGCAAGAAAAAATCTGCAAAGAAAAAGATCAAGGTGTTTGGAAAAATGTTGAACCTTGCTGATGAATTGATTGCGGCCGGATACGACAATTATGCTCTTAAAGTCCTGTTAATGATCGAAAAGAAATGCGACGGGCTGAAATCACCCAAGGATTTCATCAAAGGTGAGGGAGCCGTTGAACTGAATACGCTAATCAATGAATTAATCGACACATTACAGCAATAGATGTGTGTTATGCAAACGCTTCTTCGACCAGGTCGCACAGGATATGATACGCGACTTGCTGAACTTCCTGCACAGTCGCGGTCGGGCCTTCGACGCAGACGCATATATCGGACGCTGTTTCCAACGGCGAATCGTGTTTGCCGGTAAATGAAAGAACTTTCGCGCCTTTTTGGGTGGCTAATTCCACTGCGGCAAGAATGTTTTTGCTGGTACCGCTGGTCGAGAACGCCCACAGGATATCGTTTTCACCAACCAGTGCTTCTACCTGCCGCGAGAAAATCTGCTCGAAACCATAGTCGTTACCCACTGATGTCAGAATCGAGGTGTCAGTTGTCAGCGCCACAGCAGGCAATCCCTTGCGTTCCCGAATAAACCGCCCCACCAATTCCGCCGCGATATGCTGGGCATCAGCCGCCGAACCGCCATTGCCGCAGATATAAATGCACCCGCCGCTGGTAATACAATCAATCAGCATTTTTGCCGCCTGCTCAATCGCTTCAACACAGTTGGACTCCAAATCAGCCAGCAACTGCTTATGAAGCTGAATCGTATCAAGTACTCGTCGTTTTTTTGAATCCATCTATTATCCCCCCAGCATCAACGACTCGACTTTGGTTTCCTGCGGAAGTTTTTGCGTTTGCCGCCGCCTCTGGGGCCGGAGGGTCTTCGGCCTCCGCCGCCGCGAGGGGCTTTGCTCAAGTCCGGCTCGTCGCCGATCCACTGCGGTTTGATTCTGTTGGCGCGGAGAATGACATTCAGTTTTCGCATATCCCGGTCCATCACAAAGGTAATCGCCTTACCCTCGCGTCCCATTCGTGCGGTGCGGCCGGTGCGGTGCGTATAGGCCTCGGGATTCTGCGGCAGGTCATAATTGAAGATATGCGTCGTATGCGAAAAATCCAGCCCGCGCGAGGCAATGTCAGTCGCCACCAAATACTGAATATCCCGCCGCTTGAACCGGCGGAACAAACTGGTCCGTTTGTTCTGGTCCAGGCCGCCGTGAATCTGCTCGACGGACTTGACCTTGCCCTTGAGGTGGTCATACAATTTGTCGCAGTTGTTCCGGCTGGAGCAAAACATAATCGCCTGATTGGGTTTTTCCTGTTCGATCAGCTCAACGAGTTTCTCAAAGCGATGCCTCGGCTGAACAACCTGAAAATAATGGCTCAGAGAATCGGGGGCCTTTTTGTCAGCGATCAGCTCGACCATAACAGGGTCTTCGAGATAGTTTTTGGACAAGTGCTTGATCTCGTTGGGCATCGTGGCACTAAACAGCATCGTGTGATGTTCATGCACCATGCACGAAAAGACGAACTCGATGTCCGTCAGAAAGCCCTGATTGAGCATCTCGTCGGCCTCGTCGAGAACAAAATACCGCACCTCGGCCAGCCGCAGCGGCGAATTGTACAGCAGATCAATCAGTCGTCCCGGCGTGGCCACCAGTATCTGCACACCGTGATTGAGCTTGCTTTTTTGAATATCGATCGAAAACCCGCCATAGACCGCAAAAGCACTAACGGTGGTTTCCTTGGCAATCCAAGCGATCTCATCAACATACTGCAGCGCCAACTCCCGCGTCGGCACCAGAATCAGTGCCTGAATCTCATTCAGCGACGGATCAACGGACTGGACCACCGGGATTGCGCAGGCGGCGGTCTTGCCCGAACCGGTCTGGGCCAGCGAAATCAAATCCCGCCCTTTAAGCACATGCGGAAAGGTCTGCTCCTGAATCGGCGTCAGGTCTTCATAGCCCTTTTTCTTCAGGGCTTTCAAAATCCCCTGTTTTAGGTCAAGCTCTGTAAATTTCACAAATAACGCATTTCAACTAAACATATGGACATTCTTTATCAACAACGAGAGGGGATTATAACCATTTCACTGCGGCGTGTATATAAAAAACTCCCAAAAGCATCCGCGCTGGAAAATAGTTGCTGTTGCACATCGCAGGCAAGATGCCTGCGTTCCATTATCGTGTCTGTCGGGTGAACGTTTTGCCGTTTTTCTCGAATTCGACTTCGGTGCGGGTGATGCGGGTGATGGTCCAACCGTCCACGGCATCCCCGATGCCGTAAACCTGCTTTGAAATAATCGTCGAGGGGGTCTTTTCGTTATAGACAATGCCACTTACGGCCAGTTTTTGAGGAAGATGCACCGGAATCTGGTCCATTGAGAAAACTTTGATATCCATCACTGAAACAGCAAAAATCACCCAGACAATCAGATTACTGCTCAGCAGCAGCGAGAACTTGCCCTTGGGAAGTTTCTTCTTTACAGGCCGCTCCCCCGCAGATTCCACTATTACCTCAGAATCCGCCGGACTGGACATCGAATTTTGTCTCAAATAAGCTAACGCCATACAATTCACTAAAGTTATAACAATTCCGTGTCAAGTGTATCGGCCTAAACACACGGCGTTTTAACCGAAATTACCGTATTTCGTATAAACATGCCCCGCTGACGCTGTATTAGCAGTTTTCTCCGGCAAAAAAATGCCCCATTAAACCCTTATCTGAAAAATAATTTCCGCCATTATAATGATCTTTGAGGTCAGCGGTGCATTCTATCGGACTCGATCGTTTTAAGCCGCTACCTCACTTGATTTGGCGATATGTTTTTTGCTATAATAGCGTCCGGTGATGAGAAAATCGGGTTTTTGCCTGTCAAAAGCCCACAATCGGGGGGTATGAAAATGACCAAATATGTGCATTGCACGGTGGTTGAAACGCGTGTGTACGGGTGGGTGCGGAGCGAGAACGCTAAAGCGTCCGAAGCGGAACCGAACCCGCGGCGCGAACATCTAAGAAACACTTACCAAATGCGGCCGACTTGTTATTTTCACAGTCCGGCAATGATGGATTTTCGAGCCTAACAGCAACGAATATCCCTATCTGTCTTTAGCCGCTTTCGCTTTGTGTTTAGGCCTTTCAGGCACAGGGACATCCTGTCGAAGTTCATTGGCATCACTGAATGGACTCGGGCTATACCTGTCGTCGGGGAGCCGACTGTCTTCGGTGCTATCGATTGCGTAATCGCCCTGGGTTGTATTCGGGTCGGATGCCGCTGTTGAACGGGCTTGATAAAATCCGGAAGCGTCTCTGTAAGCGGGGTCGTCCCCCCATGTATAACGATAGCCGCACCAGTCAAATTGCCCACCTCCCGAATCACCGGACCATGAATAGGATAGATCGATCCCCAAAAGCCCAGGCCAGAAACCATCCCGGTCGATGCCTGAACACGAATCGCGGCCCATAAGATATGGATAGGGACGCAATGCTATCGAACCGCCGTCAACGGACGGATATCCATTGCAGTCCGCCGCCTTGGGCGATCGGGGCCGATCGGGGGCTGCCGGTTCGCGTCGAACTGTTTTCGCGTGATATGCTTTAGGGTCGCCTGTGTCTGTTGTCGTTGTATTCGGATCTTTTTCAACCAGAGCCGGGGTCGTTTTTTCCGTGGAATAGATCGTGGGTGACTGTCTGGCTTGGGGTGCTTTTTTTGCCGTTTTAGGACGAGACGGCTTAGAGGGTCTGCCGGGAGAATCTGCGGCGGACTCAGTACTATAATTCGCCCCAAAAACCACCGACACCGGCAGTGAACCCACCAAAAATAACACTGTAATAAGAATTAATTCATATTTATTGGTGTTCATTTGTGGCTCTCCTACCCTGAAGATACAGTGCTCAACTTTGCAAAGTCCGCCCCGGCGGGGTTCTGGAAAACGCGCAAGCCAAACTCCGGCACAACCGCCAGAATATGGTCGAAAATATCCGCCTGAATGGCCTCGTAATTTGCCCAGACCTGATCGTTGCAAAAGACATAAATCTCAATCGGCAGGCCGTATTCGGTGGGCTTTAGCTGTCGAATCAGAAAGGTCATCTCCTGATTGATTTTGGGATGGTGTTTCAAATATGCCACAACATAGGCGCGAAAGGTCCCGATATTCGTCATACGCCGCCCGTTCACCAATTCACTGCCATCAACCTTACCCGCCTTATTGTACTCGTCAATCTCGCGTTTTTTCGTATCGATATATTCGGTCAGATGCTGAAACCTGGCAAACTTGGCCAGCATTGCTTCATCACAAAAGCGGAGGGTGTTCATATCAATATGGACGGCCCGTTTGATGCGCCGCCCGCCGGACTCACTCATCCCACGCCAGTTCTGGAACGACTCACTAATCAGCGAATACGCCGGAATCGTCGAAATGGTCTTATCCCAATTCTGTACTTTCACCGTTGTCAGCGTGATGTCGGTCACATCGCCGTCGGCGCCATATTTGGGCATACTGATCCAGTCACCGATATGCACCATATCATTCGCCGACAATTGAATACCCGCTACCAGTCCCAATATCGGATCCTTGAAAATCAACATTATTACCGCTGTCATCGCCCCGAAACCCGCCAAGATACTAGTTGGGTTCTTGCCAAGAATTTGTCCGAGGATGATGACGCCAATGACAATAAAGACAACTATTTTGATAACTTGAACAAACCCGCGAATGGGCAAACGGTGAGAAAACGAGAAAGTGCGGTAAATATCAACCACGCTGCTGAGAAGAGCATTGATGAACAGCGCCACAACCAGCAGCATATATATAACGGCGGCCACTCTCATGAACTCCCCGCCGCCCAGGGTATTGAGAAAAATCAGCGGCGAAGCAAGATAAATAATAATCGCCGGCACTAAATGCGACAACATCGTGAAAACACGGCGTTCGACTAAAATATCATCCCACTGGGTCTTGCTCTTTTTTACAAACCGTCGAACAATCCGCAGGACGACTTTTTTTGTGATGAAGTTCGCGATCCATGCCAGCACTAAAACACCAACCAGCACCCCCGCCTGGCCATACAGTCGTTGATGCGTCGGCAACTCTTCAAGCCACTGTCTGAGTTCTTCCATAACAGGCCTTCCTTTTATCCGTTAAAATTGGGACACCCGCCCGCACTCGGGCAGGACTGACACTTCGACACAGCGGCGGGCGGCTCCTTGATGACTGCACTGAATACCGAAAACTGCTTTACGACTTTCTTCTCGCCGCACTCCGGACACGCCGGGCCTTTCGATGACGCGGATTTAACCAGCACTTCATTTACAAACCCGCATTGTGTGCATTTATACTCAAAAATCGGCATATAATCTTCCTATCAGTTTTTGATTCGCTACATACAGAAATGTTGTCGGAACAGAGTGCTATTCCGATAACGCATCTTACCATATCCTATGAATCTGTCAAACCGCTATCCCTGCGATCGCGCCTCGGGCTACCGGGATGTTTCGGGCGTTGGCCCCTCTGCCGGTTCCTGCGACGGCAGATGAGGTTGCTTGCTGCGAATACGGTCGGCGTAGAGGAAGTACAACCCCGGCCCGAACGCGAAGAATATCACCGCCAATCCGGTCGTCAACCCCACCGCCGTGAGTCCATGCGCACAACACACATCCCGATGCCGCACGATAATATGGCTCGGCACAGCAATCAGCAACTCCAGAATCGACCCGCCGATCAGCCACCGCATCAGCCGCCGGATGTAGCTTTCCGGCTCCATCGACCGGCTGAACAAACAAAACGCCACTGACCAGCCAATCCAGTTCAGCGGCAAAATCCCCACAAGAATCCAGAATACCGGCTCGGAAATATCATCGCCCCATATCGCACAGATAATTGACAAGCCCGCAAAGAACAGCAATACGGTACAGAGCAGTGCGGCGATAATCGCCGTAAACCAGAACCCCCGCCGCTTTTTGGGTCGCTGGTGCTTGATTCGGACCGGTACGATCAGCAAGCACGCCTGCGCAATCAGTATCGCCAAGATAATCGCCCACGCGATCAGTACCCCCGGCTCAACAATTGTAAATAGCCCGACATAGAACTCGCCGAGTTCTTCTACTAAATCAATATCCACTATACTCGTATCAGGCCGACCAAATGCGATAAACACCATAAACACAATTGGAATCAGAAACAGTACAAAGAAAACTCCATACAGCAGGATCGTTACGAACGGCCACTTTGTGCGGACCTTGCAAACACCCCACACCACCGCCGCACCGAGCAGCAGCAGGACAATAATGCTCAGGATTTGCGTCAGCACCGTGCCGACAGATTCTGAACCGAAAACCAGGAAACATAGCGGGTCCAGAACCATCAGAACCACAAAGATACCCAGCACTATCACAAGCCGCTTTATTGATAATTTCCCATCCCCTCTTTGTATCGCGGCGGTAATCGGCTTACGATATTTGATCAAAACCGCAGGGATGGCCACCAAAGTAGCGAGATAACAAACACCTATCAAAACAATCCGCTGTATCTGTTTTTTGTGCCGGGCCTGCTCTTCGGCGATGGCTTGCTGTTCGGCAATCGTCTGTTGATGAGTCTTGGAGATACTGTTTGGCGAATTGAGAACCCCCTGCGGCGTATCCGGCGGCGCACTTTCAGTCGCAAAAACAGCCCCAATGCCAAGATAGAAAATAAGTAATGCAACGATAAACAGGTACTCCCTTTTCATAATCAACCCCTATGTTAAAAATTTACTCCAAGTGTTTTTTATAAAAGAACTTACACTATACGAAACTTCGCCCAACACCCACTCTAAATCGCTACAACTACTGCGTTTACAATAAGTTACAGTGTTTTTGTGGACATACTACTTTAAACGCCGGCATCTATGTCAAAATGCACAAAAAACAACAAAATCGCTGAAATCTTCTCTTTTTTAATAAAATCGTAACAATATCTTAATTTTTTTTCTAATAAAAGACTTGCACAAAGAAGCCCCATCGGCTAATATGCCTCTTGTAGGTTAAGATCGGTTTTTTGGGGTTGTTGTCTTAGTCTAAATAATTAGTCAAAAATGAACTGTCCGATAAAGAGTTCGTATTTCTTACTGGACAGATTGTTCAGAATTTGTTAAAGAAATCAAAACGGCTTTGCCGATTTGATTATTGCAAGAGTTTTCTCCCCTCCGGAAAACATCAGGGAGCCCAAAGTTTCCTGATGTTTTCTTTTTTTATTTCGTCCGGTCTAACCCCGCGATTTTTTCAGTCGCGGTCAATCCAGATTTATCTTGACTGATTTTTGCGGACAGAGAAAGTGCAGCCATGCGGCGATGACGGGTTGCTTGAGGATGTCCGCGGCGGCAGTCGCGTAGGATCGCATTTGTCCGGCGTATTTTTCGGCCCGTTCACTGATCGCTTCTTCCGTAACACGGTCCGTCTTAAAGTCCACGACCACCAGCCCTTCATCAGTCGGAATCATCATATCGATAATCCCCTGCAAAACAACGATCTCGTCGTTTGTCGTTGCGCCAACGGCGGCAGCATCCAGTCCGTAAGTAAACGGCCATTCGCGATAGACACGGCTACCCGCCTGCCGGGCCAGTTGCCCCAATTCGCTGTCAAAAAATGAGACGATTCCCTCAATATCAATCGCCACCGCAAGCGGTTCGGTCAGTTGGCCGCTTTCAACCAGTCGGGACAGCGTCGCCTGAACGACTTTTGCATCGACCGGCCCGGACAGGTCGATCTGCTCAAAAACAAGATGGGTGGCCGAACCCAATGCAATTGCATCCGGTTTTTTTTGACGAGAACCAGCGGGCGGGCTGCTCTGTAAAACCGATGGTGCTTGTGAGAACGCCCGTTGAACGGTTGCGGCGGAAAATTCATCATCCCGGTGCGTCAATTCGCTGACGCTTAATTTGGCCGGGGTCTGTGTGATATCAGAAAAATTGTATCGCCATTCTATATTCTTCCTTATCATCTCAAAGGCGGTATTCGCCTCTTTGTCCGGAGACGAACCGGGCTTCGGTGATTCGGCGGTCGCTTTCAGTGAGCGTTTGGCGTTGAGTATCTTATGGGTCATGGCATCGAGCTGTTGACATCCGATGTGCTGGGGACAGAATAATCCATCATCGCGCAAAGGGCCTTCGGCATTCGTCTCGAACGATCGATGCAGCGGCGACTGATTCGCAAAACCGGCCAGCACCCAGTCCAGATGACTTCGCGCTTCGCTCAATTTCCACTCCGGTAGCCCATCTGTAAACGGCGCGCACTGGGACAAGAGCTTGATACAGGCGTTTTGCTTTATGCTTCCGGTGAGGATCAACTTTTCCCTCGCCCGTGTCAGGGCCACATACAGAATTCGCATTTCTTCGGCGATTGTTTTTTGTCGCGTCTGGTCGGCGATTACCTGATGTGCCGTCGAGGCAAACGCCGCACTGGCATCTTTATTGACGACCTGCAAGCCGAGCATCTGTTCATCGATCAAACACGCACCGGACACATCGCGCATATTGAACCGTGTGTTCAACTCCGCGACAAACACGACCGGGAACTCCAGCCCCTTGCTTTTGTGGATGCTCATAATCCGCACAGCATTCTGGCCGGCACTGGCCGGTTCGGCGGGCGTCCAGTCCTGTTGGGCCTCGTCCAGTTTCTCCAGAAACTCGACAAAGCGGCCCAGTGCGGTTCCCGGCTCCGTCGTGCGAAAATGCTCAAACCGGATCGCGTGGTCGTGCAGTTTCAGCAGGTTCGCCCGCCGCTGTGTCCCGTTCGGCAGAGCGGCATAAAATGACAGTAGCCCTTTTTCGCGAAATACCCTGTCCAGAAAATCCGCCAGCGAACCGGCACGAATCTGCTGCCGCCACGCATTGATCTGCGATAAAATGGCATTCAGTTTTTCGGCCAGAGCCGTCTCGTTACCGTCGGCGGCAGACTTCTTCACCGCTCGGTAAAAGCTGTCATCTTTTTCTGCATTGAGGCGGATTTTAGCAAGTTCAGTATCTGTCACCGCAAAAACGGGGCTTCGAAGCAGACCGGCCAGTTCAATATCGCGGTCCGGATTGTCCAGCACCTTCAACAGCGTCAGGCAATCGGACACCTCGGTCGCCTCGAAGTAGCCGCAGGCACTTTGCGAGTTGACCGGGACGCCGGCCAGCCGGAGCATCTCAGTATAATCCTGTGCCTTGTGTGACAGCGACCGCATCAGCACCACGATGTCCCGATACTCTACGCCACGAAAACTGCCCGTCTTTTTATCATAGACTTCAAACTCCGGGGTTGCTGTCTGTGCGCCTACGATTTTTTGAATGCGTTCGGCTACCCACGCCGCCTGCCGCTGTGCGGCGCTGACCGATTGACTGGGAACGCGACCGTCCCGGTCGCATGTATTTATAAGTGCGGGCGAGACGCCCGCGTTCCCATCCTCATTCAGCAGAACCAACTCCACCGGCTGGGCCGGGCCGTCTTCGGCCTCGAACGCCGGATAGTCAAACCCGCTGACCAGTTCGGCCCGTTTGTCATAATCCATCTGCGCAACTGCGCGGGTCATCGTGCGGCAAAACAGGGCATTGACAAAATCAATAATCTCACTGCGACAGCGAAAATTGTCCTGTAAATCCACCCGCACCGGCAACTCCGGCGGCCCGGAACCATCGCCGGCATTTTCAAGCTGGTCGAGAAAGATGTCCGGCTTGCTCTGACGAAATCCATAGATGCTTTGCTTGACATCGCCCACCACGAAAACATTGTCCGGGCGGGAAACCTGCTCAAGAATTCGTTGCTGAACGGCGTTAATATCCTGATATTCATCGACAAAAATGTACTCAAATCGTTCTTTGAGTTTGTCCGCTGTTTCGGGATGCGTTTGCAACAGTTTCAGAGCGTAATGCTCCAAGTCCGCAAAATCCAGCACATTGCGTCGTTGTTTGGCGGCAGTGTAGAGCGTGTCAAACCGCTGCATCAGATTTATCAGAGTTTTTGTCTGGGTCGCCACCTGTGGTGCCAGCCGTTGTTCGTATTTCGGACACAGCAGAGTAAAATCGCGTAGGGCTTTCAATGTTTCCCTAACCTTGCCGATGGGCTGCGTAATCACATCCTTGATGTCTTCGTCCCACAGTTTTTTCTTAAAACGCGGCGTATTGGGGACACTAAAATTGGCTACCTGTTCGGCACACTTATCAAAGCGGCCTTTTCCCAATAAGGCCCGCACCATTTCGACCGTCGGAAGATAATTTTCCCGGATATAATCCGTAACGAAGTCGCCGCCACAATAGCGTGCATCCAGTGAAATCGCATAATCCAATCGTTTCCGGCAGTGGTCGAGCTTTCGCAGCAGTATTTTCTTCTGCGCGTTCTTGAGTTCGGCATAGGCAGCATTCCGATGATCGTTCAGCGTTGCGGCTCTGATATAAAAGTCGGCCCGATTGACGGTACTGTCGAGAAACCCGGCCAGTGGAATGATCTGGTCCACAAAGCTGCCCGTACCCGGCTGAATGCGCCGACCCGCAAAAAGCGATTCCAAATCCTTTGCCAATGCCTTATCGGCCCAGACATCTTCGAGTGTGTCTTCCAGCAATTCGGCTTTCAGCAATCGCTGCTCGTCCGCATCAAGTATGCCGAATGCCGGGTCCAGATCGATCAGATAGAAAAACTCGGCCAGGATGCGTTTGCAGAATGCGTGAATGGTGCTGATATAGGCGCGATCCAGCAGCAAAAGTTGTTGCCGCAGACGACTGTCACGAGTATATAGATAGCGTTGGTAGAGCGTTTCGGCGATTCGGCTGCGCATTTCTTCCGCGGCTGCGTCGGTAAAGGTCAGCACCAGCATTGCATCGGCTCGCACCGCATCAGTATCGCCGGCCATTCGCTGAACCGTACGATGCGACAAAACCGCCGTTTTACCCGTTCCCGCCGAGGCCGTAACCAGCACGCTCCGGCCAACGGTCTCGATGGCCCGTTGTTGGGCGGGCGTCCATTTGTCGTTTTCCGATTTGCTCATCGACTCCCGGGGCCTCAAAAATGGATGCCGCAACACCTGCACCCAAACGAAAACTTATCGAACTCAGCATGAAATCTATTATTAACCACTCTAAGCGGGCCGCTGGTTAATGTCAAACCCTGTCCGTGCCTTTATTCAACTGCGCAAGGAATTTTAGTCTCTTACAAATGAAATTGAACACAAACCGGTCATGAAAATCTTAGGCACTAAAGCCAAGTTCTAAATAAATAATAATTTTCAAAAGATGAAATGCTTAAAACGATGAGGACACTGTCATCTATTGCGGTTTTGGGTTTTGAACATTGAGTCCGCTCTAAAAACCCGCTTTTAGGCGGCCCGGTTTAACTTCCATCGAGATGTTGGCCAACGGCAGCTTTTGTCTCGAAAGTTTATTTTCACAAGCCC
>NBLM01000042.1 GCA_002084585.1 Planctomycetales bacterium 4572_13
CAATTTTGTCAATTCTGAACAATCCCCCGAAGATGTCAGGTCAATGTGCTGTCGGCTACGGCTGGATAAGCATCAGTTAACAGCTCGCGGGGGCGGTTTGTTTGCTGCCGATCCCCTGACCGGCTCGATTGGTGTGGTGACTGTCAATATGCCCCAAATCGGCTTTAGGGCCCAAAATGAAAAGGATTTTCTTGCGATGCTTGATTCTGTGCTGCAGGTGGCAAAGACCTCGCTTGAAACCAAACGAAAACTCTTGGAAAGATTAACGGAGCAGGGGCTTTATCCTTACAGCCGATTTTATCTCAGGGGTATTAAGGAAAGAAGTGGCCAATACTGGGCCAACCATTTTTCAACAATCGGGCTTGTGGGGATGAATGAGGCCTGCCTGAATCTGCTGGGCTGTGATATAGGAAGTTCAGAAGGCTCAGTTTTTGCCGGCAGCGTTCTTGACCATATTCGCATGCGACTGCATGAATTTCAGCAGGAAACGGGCAATCTCTATAATTTGGAGGCCACACCGGCGGAAGGCGCTAGTTGTCGATTGGCAAAGCTGGATAAAGAAAAGTTCCCGGATATTATCTGTGCCAATAATGAAGAAACAGCCAAAGGTGCCGGCCCGTTTTATACCAACTCCACACAACTGCCGGTCAAGTATTTTACGATTACGCCAACCTATTCGGTCTGTCCCGCGCACGGCTATATCAAGGGAAACCGGTCTGTATGTCCCCAATGCAGCAATCCAACAGAGGTCTATTCCCGTGTTGTTGGCTATCTGAGACCCGTTAACCAGTGGAACGAAGGGAAACAGGCTGAATTTGAGAATCGAAGAACGTTTAGTGTCAGAGGGTTTTGATGATTATAGCAGATATGATTCCATGCAGTTTAAGTGATTATCCCGGCAAGATTGTCGCGGTCGTCTTCACGCAAGGCTGTAATTACCAGTGCCCGTTCTGTCATAACGGTTCGCTGATTCCAGGTTATGTCTCGAATGATTTACTGATTGCCGAAGAGCACTTTATCGAATTCCTCCGGTATCGCAATAATCAGCTTGATGGTGTTGTGGTCAGTGGGGGTGAGCCGACAATTCATAGGGAATTGCCTGACTTTTTGAAGCGAATTAAAGATATCTGGTATGCCGTTAAGCTGGATACCAACGGCAGTCGCCCCAAGATGCTTGAAAAGATACTGGACAGCAAATTGGTTGATTATATTGCGATGGATATTAAAGCGCCCCTGGACAAGTATGAAGCACTGAGCGGTTGTCATCTCACATCACGTGGTATTCATGATCTCAAAAAGAGTATATCGCTCATCGCCCAGAGCGGAATCGACCATGAGTTCAGGACAACGGTAGTGGAGCCGTTGCTGACACCCCGGGATATGCAAAAAATTCGTGAACTTGTACCTGACGGATCCAGGTACAAAACGCAGCGATTCTGCCCTGAACATGCCCTTGATCCCAAACTTCGAAAAACATCGAATACACTGTTAGGAGAAAAAATCTTATGAGTATTTGCCCGGATACTTGGATTGAGAAAATGGCCAAAGAAAACGGCATGATTGAGCCGTTCATTGATACGCAGGTCAGACATGCAGGTCAAGAACCCGTTATCTCGTATGGATTGTCTTCCTTTGGTTATGATATCAGGGTTTGCAGGCAATTTCGGATCTTTACCAATGTCTATGGTACGGTCATTGATCCGAAGAACTTCGATCCCCAGGGACTTGTTGAGATTGACAGCGATATTTGTGTTATACCGCCTAACAGTTTTGCCCTGGCTCTTAGCGTCGAATGGTTCCGGATTCCGGATAATGTGTCAACAATCTGTGTTGGAAAATCCACGTACGCCAGGTGTGGCATCATCCTCAATGTGACCCCGCTTGAGGCAGGATGGGAAGGCAAAATCTGATTTGAGAAAGGACATGATTATGGAACAGACACAAAATGAAAAGCCCTACAAAACCATAAGAGCCGGAAAGATAAGTATTGCATTGTGGCAAAAGGAAGTAGCAGGTAAGGAGGGCGGTAGCTTCACACAATATTCGGCCAGAATCCAGAAACGCTACCTTGATCGCCAAACCGGTAAGTGGGAGACAACCGAGTATCTGTATCGACATGATCTGGCGGATCTGATCGCATGCGCCCAAAAAGCGTATGAAACGGTCTCGCTGACAGAGACCGAGCTTGGTCAGCAGGAATTAATTCCTGACCAGCAGCAGTAAAGACTATGTTGGTTATAACGCAAAAAGAAAAGGTATTTTAAGAGGCAAAAAAATGAATGTCGAGCTGTTAGAAATCACGCCAGATGCCGAAAAACACATCGAGCAGGCTGGCAGAACGTGTTATCAGTCCCATGATAACACTCGAGAAGACTCAGAAAAGACTTTTATTGAAAAGATTATCAAAAATGGTCACCACAGTGTGCTTGAGCATGGATATGCGAGTTTTCGTATCAACGGTGTGTCAAGAAGTTTGACACATCAGTTGGTGCGTCATCGGTTGATGGCCATCTCTCAGCAGTCTCAGCGATACTGCAATGAGGAGAATTTTGCTTATGTAACCCCCGATGCCATCAAAGATAATCCGCAGGCCCAAAAGCTGTTTGATGAATTTATGGCGGTGGCTAAAGAAAGCTATTGCAAACTTCAGCAGGCCGGGCTCAAAAATGAAGATGCCCGGTATGTGCTGCCCAACGCCGTTTGCAGCGAAATCGTGATCTCGGCGAATTTTCGCCAGCTTCGGCATATCTTTGCACTGCGATGCAGTCCCAAAGCCCAGCTTGAGATTCGTAAATGCGCCTTGTCCATGCTCAGGATCATGAAACACCATGTACCGGCCGTATTTGGGGATTTTGTGATAGATTCGGAAAAACGGACAGCTGGTTCACCGTTTGCGTATTAGTGTTCGTTGCTAAAAGTGAGAGGATTGAAAATGGTCATGAAGATTAAAAAAGCCGACGGTCGCACCGTTTATCTGCCGGTAATGATTAATTGCCGTAAATACCGAACAAACATCGGAAATGACGGCTTTTTTGAGTCGGTAAGATGCCGATCACGAAAAAAAAAGCCGGAATGCAGAACATGCAGTTTACGGCAACCACAATATTAACCTTGCGACACCCCGGTATAATATAGAATAATCAATGAAAAATTACGAGACTCATATCAATATTCTTGCTTTGAAACTTATCCAGGGGCTGGGCAACTCCAGCCTTTTGTCGATCCTTAATTCAAATGTGAATTTGGCACATATTCAAAGCCTGTTGAAATGCATCATTGAACAGATAAAATGTAACAAAAGATCAGTTGCAGATGAAATTGAGGATAGATTCGCTGAGTACCAAAAGCATGCCGAAAGTATCCTGAGCCATTGCGACAAGCATGGTATCGATGTCCTAACCGTTATAGATGAGACCTATCCTGCCGCTTTAAGGCATCTGAGCGATCCTCCGGCAGTTCTTTTTTGCAAAGGCAATATAAACGCCATAACCGACCCAAAGGCGATAGCGATTATAGGAACACGTAACTGCACAGAGACAGGATACAGGATCGCTGAAAAAACCGCCGAACATTTCACATCTGAAGGTTTTGTTATTGTCTCAGGTTTGGCCAGAGGAATCGATACGGCTGCCCACACCGGAGCCTTAAGGGCCCGGGGCATTACAGTTGCTGTCGTGACGGATGTCCAAAATATATACCCCCGGGAAAACAAGCAATTGGCAGAAGAAATAATATCCAATCATGGGATTTTGCTCGCTGAGAACTTTCCGGGCTCAAAGATATCCAAATATCACTTTATCAGCAGAGACAGACTGCAGAGTGCGTTGTCGTTAGGCGTTTTTCTGATGGAGGCAGGCCATAAAAGCGGTGCACTGCATGCAGTGAAAGCAGCCCAAAGGTACCAAAGACCGATATTTTGCCCCAGAGTGCAAACTTTAATGGATAAACAATTATACAAAGGTACCGAGGAGCAATTAACGTCAATTATCGATTTGGTGCGGGGGCAAAATGCAAAGGAGTATGATCAAACCAGCTATAGCGATATACTTATGATGCTTAAAGAACGAGCCGGAAAACATATTTCAGGATAAAACTGTCGCTATCAATTGCAAGAAGTACAGAACAAATATAAACAGAAATGATCACTTCTTTGTGCCGATAAGGTGCCGAACACGAAAAAAGAAGCCGTAACACAGGGCGTTCTGTTTACGGTCTATCCGATGATTATGTGTAACACAAAGTAAGGACTACTAATGATTTTTTTTAGTTTTAACTATATCCAAAATAGATTGTCTTTGCTGATGCGTCAAAGTATGCCAATTTGCTATGATTTGTTGCAATTCATCATAAACCTTTTTATAATGCATGGAATTCTGCAGGGTGTTGGTATTTATGTTTTTCTTAACTTCTTTGTTTTCAGTGCTTTGTGCTTTTTTATTCGACTCCAGCCCGGCCCACTAACGATTTAAGCCGGTGTCAACCAATGACATCGGCTTGTTTTTTATATCAACACTGTTCATCCCCCGTTTTTAGCACGGTATCCAGGCATAACTATGGATTTTGGTATTTTCCTGTTGTCTATCGAAAAAATATAGCTAAAATGTATAGTTATGGACGGGACTATGACCAAACATTCAGGACGAATCTTGATGCTTGCTATCGCAGGTATAGTAAGTTGCGTACTTCTCCCTTTGCTGACAGCAGGTCAGCAGGAAACTCCCCCTTCAGTCGAGATTGAGTTGAAAACCGATACTCCTGAGAAAATCGCGGCGATCCTGACCTGCCACGATATGATTGATGACGGCTTGTATCGGTCCATTATTCGCCGCAGTGAAGAAGCGATCAGCAGGGGGGCGGACTACCTGATCCTCGATGTGCAGACCTATGGCGGATTGGTCAAAAGTGCTGATGATATTAGCAAATATCTCATTCTTGATCTTGGCGATAAAATTCATACAGTGGCCTATGTCAGCACTGAAGCAATTTCCGCCGGGTCGATGATCAGTGTTTCCTGCAAAGACATCATCATGCACAAAAACACTACCATCGGCTGCAGCGCTCCGATTGTGATGGGCAGTAAGGAAATGGGCGAAGCAGAACGCGAGAAAACCGAAAGTTTTGTCCGGGCGACATTCAGCAGGGCGGCTCAGGCCAATGGCTACCCTGAAGCGCTGCTCAAGGCAATGGTTTCACAGAAATTAGAAGTCTGGCAGGTGAAAAATAAACAAACCAGTCAGATGGAATATTATGAGACGGAGTACCTGCCGAGCGATCCTAACGCTTACGATCTTGCGAGGAAAAAGCTCATCGTTAAAGAAGGGGAACTGCTGACACTGACGGATCAAAAAGCCAAAGAATACGGCATCGCAAGAGCGATTGTGAGTGATGTCGATGAGGCGATTGATTTTCTTGAGGGACGAGATGGTGTTGCTATTTCAGAAAATGTGATCCGGTTGGAAACGATGTGGTCGGAAGAAATGGTCCGTTGGCTGACCTCGCCGATGGTTGTCAGTATTCTCGTATTGGGGATCATGCTGGGGATTTATGTGGAATTTAACAGTCCGGGGTTGGGGTTGCCGGCACTGCTGGCGATAACTTGTCTGGTTGTCCTTGTGGGCAGCCGGTATCTGATCGGGCTTGCCAACTGGATCGAGGTTGCGCTGCTTTGTCTCGGTTTTCTGCTGCTGATGGTTGAAATCTTTGTGATACCGGGCTTTGGCGTGGCGGGCTTTGCGGGGCTTGTGTGTATTCTGGCTGGCTTTTTGGGGATGCTGGTAAAAAATGCCCCGGACGAATTGCCCTGGCCGCAAGGTGCCGATGCGTGGAGCGTCTTTACCGGTGGTTTATTCGGTATGGCTGTTGGTTTTCTGCTGTTTATTGTCGCGGCGATTATTCTCGCACGGTATATGGACAGAATGCCTGTGTTGAAACGACTTGTGCTAAAATCAGCGGTTACCGGAAAACAAACCCGCATCAGCCAAACATTTGAATCGCAAAACAAACCGCCTGCTTTAGAAGTCGGGCAAACCGGCGAAGTCATTTCCCCGTTACGGCCAGCGGGGAAAGCACGGTTTGGCTCCGGCATCGTTGATGTCGTCGCAGATGGCGAGTTTATCGAAAAGGGCGAACAGGTACGGATATTGGATGCCCATGGTAATCATGTCGTTGTAACGGAAGTCAAAGAGAACGCATAAAGGGAAAGAAATTCGATGTTCGCAGAGGTATTATGGATTTTGTTCGCGGTCGTCCTGCTGGTTCTCTGCGCGGTCTTGCTGGTTTTTGAGATATTTATCCCAAGTTTGGGCCTGTTGACGGCCACTGCGTTACTGTGTCTGGCAGGGGGGATGTACATCTTTTTTCAAATCAGCACAACCGTTGGCTGGATTGGTGTCTGGGCGGCCGTAGTTTTGATTCCCGCTGTGTGGGTCATCGTCTATAAACTGCTGCCAAAAACATCCGTCGGCAGGGTGCTTGAACTGAAAAAAGTCGAGCAGGCAATGGGCGGCATTCCCGACCAGGAGCATTTAGAGTCCCTGATGGGGCAGTCCGGCACTGTATTGACGCCGCTGCGGCCCGTGGGAATGTGTGAATTAGACGGTAAAAAGATTGTCTGTGTTGCGGATACGGGGTATATTGAAAAGCAAACACAGGTCAAAGTGATACATGTCGAAGGAAATAAAATAACAGTCAGAAAAATCAGTGTCGTATGAAAGGGGCCATATCATGACCGAATACCTTATGGGAATTATCGCTGTTGGCGGAAGTAACGCATTACAGATCGGTGGAATTATCGTTGCGATTTTCGCCGCACTGATCTTCATTTTGATGGTCTTTGCTTACGGCAGTTTGTGGCTGCAGGCCCGGTTGTCCGGTGCGGCGGTCTCGTTTGCGGAACTGATCGGGATGACACTTCGGAAAGTCAATGCCCGAACCATTACCGTCAGTCGAATCACCGCGGCCAAGGCAGGCATTGAACTGTCAACGGCACAATTGGAAAGCCATTTTCTTGCGGGCGGTCGAGTCCCCAATGTCGTCCGTGCGCTCATTGCGGCGACGCGGGCCAATATTGAATTGTCATGGGAAACAGCGACGGCGATTGATCTGGCCGGGCGTGATATTCTGGAAGCAGTCCAGACCAGCGTCAACCCAAAGGTCATTGACTGTCCGGATCCAAGAAAAGGCAGGGAAACTGTCGATGCGGTGGCACAGGACGGTATTCAGCTCAAGGCCAAGGCCCGCGTAACTGTGCGAGCCAATATTGCCCGCCTAATCGGTGGAGCCACAGAAGAGACCATTATTGCCCGTGTGGGTGAAGGAATTGTAACGACTATCGGCAGTGCCATAACCTATAAAAGTGTGCTTGAGAATCCTGACGGCATATCCAAAGCCGTATTGTCCAAGGGCTTGGATGCAGGAACGGCATTTGAGATTCTGTCAATCGATATTGCCGATGTCGATGTGGGAGTCAATGTTGGCGCTCAACTGCAGGGTGCACAGGCCGAGGCGGATCTGAAACGCGCCAAAGCGGAAGCTGAAAAACGCCGTGCAATGGCGGTGGCCCGTGAGCAGGAAATGGTCGCTTCCGTACAAGAAAACCGTGCCAAAGTCGTACTGGCAGAGGCCGAAGTTCCCAAAGCCATGGCCGAAGCGTTTCGCAAAGGCCACTTGGGAATTATGGACTATTACCGTATGAAGAATATCAATGCGGATACTTCCATGAGGGATTCTATTGCAAAAGGAACCCCGGAGAAGAGAGAATAATATGAACCCAATTTCAGATTTCATGTGCTTCAAAGTGCTGGCGGAGGACGATGGCTTTTTCAAAATGATCGGTCCGTTGCTGATATTTGGGGTCTATGCTATTGGAGCATTGGCCAAAGGATGGTCAAAGAACCGACAGCAGGAATCCGATGAGGAAAACCAATCAGAATTAAAAAGAGCTGTCCAAAGGCGGTATCAGGAGATCCATGACAGGCAAGTCGGGAACAGTCCGGGTCGAACACAACAGCAACCGCCAAGGCGGCATGTCGAGCCGACAAGAACCGTTCGTTCAGCACGGCCGGTTGAACCGCCGCCACCGGTTCGCCAAGTGCCGCAAAGAACCTATCCAACACATCAAGTTCAGGCCGAAAGACCTCGGCATCCCGTACAACATAGAAATCGCCCACAAAATGTGCAACAAAAACCAGTTAGCGTAAAAACTCAAGTCCCTAAATCGCAGAC
This sequence comes from Planctomycetales bacterium 4572_13, assembly GCA_002084585.1. GTDB lineage: Bacteria > Planctomycetota > Phycisphaerae > Sedimentisphaerales > Anaerohalosphaeraceae > 4572-13. Next base: position 8,224 of record NBLM01000042.1, read on the forward strand.
GGCAAAAGTTCATAAAGCACAGGCCGTCAAACAAAGTCGCACAGACCATTCTCTGGCATCAATGATACGACAGCCGCAGAATCTACGAACCGCGATCATCCTGAAGGAAATTCTCGATAAACCGCTGGCCCTGAGGGATTTTTGATTTTCTTTGATAAGCAGAATTTCCCCTGTTTCTGCACGCTGCCTCAAAAGTCCCATAATATATCTTATGTTGCATTGGGGTGAATGGGGCTGATTTATAAAAATGAGGGGCATTTAGCCTGAATCATTGTTTTGAAGCTATTTTCGTTGGTTAACGGCTGTTAATCGGCTTTACAGGCGGCTCTGATGATGTTTTTTCTCAAACACCTCATGTAAATATGCGGAAGTTTCTTTCATTCGCTCCCAACTTGTATAGCTGCGATCAATGATTCCAAGCGATTCGAGAATATCTTCCACGCCGTCCCGCAACTCAACTGGTCCAAAGGATTCTGTGGATTTTACCGTGCAGGTTCTTTTCATCGCCGCGGCAAAAGCTTTTTTGTCCGCAAACAGCATCGTCATCTGATAATATTTTTCAAATACACTGGCTTCGCAGGACTCGGCATTTGTCAGCGTATCCAGAGCTTTTTCAGATTGTCCGTTATCGCAGAGGCAGATTACCAATTTGTACAATACTCGATAATTCATTGGATTCAGAGAGAGTGAATTCTCAAACGCACAAATTGCCGCCGGGATTTTGTCTTCGTTCATCATCAAAATACCGTACTTATTGTGAACATCCGCATGTGCGGTGGATCGTTTAATTTGATTTTGATAGGCACGAATGACATGTTCAATGGTAATAATTTTTTTATCGGACTCTTTGTCGGGATGACTGTTTTCATCCAAAATTGACTGAAATTGTAGTGTCACCGCCTCTGTAAACAACAAAACACTGTTTTTTTGGATCGAAGATACCAACGAGAGGGTTTGTTTCGAGTCTTCTTCTAAACCAGACCGCTTTTGAGCTATCGCCAGACCCATATAAGCATCCAGAATCTCGTCGTTAATTTCTGAGGCCTTATTGAATTCCTCCGCCGCAAGCGAAAACTGCTGATTCCTCAAATAGTGAGTACCCAGTTTTATCCTGGCTTCGAGCGAATTGGGCTGTTGCAGTATTGCGTTCTCGTAACATGCAATCGCCTGCGGCTGCTTTTCCCATTGACTATAGACATCTCCCATTCGGATCAATAAGTCCTGGGACGGGCCAACCTGCTCAATCGTCCATTTAATCGCTTCCAGGGCTTGCTCAAACATCCCGCACTCAACAAGAGCTTGTATTTCTTCATCCCTCCCGGAGTCCATAAAATTATCCGGATGAGAAAGAATCCCAAGATTGAATGTGTCAATGGCCTGCTCTGTTTTGTTGGATTCAAGATACAACTGCCCCAGTAGGATAATGGATGAGATGTCATCGGGGTGTTCGGAGGTTAATATTTCATACTCTTTGACCGCCCTGCCTAACTGCCCTTCTTTCAGGTAAATCGCAGCCATTCTCTGTCGCGGCAATTGTAGGAAACTCTTAAATTTGAGACAGTCCTGATAGAATTCCAGCGCTTGGGCAATGTGCCCTGTCCGCTCATAACAGTATCCCATTACGAAAAGTGCCATCGTATTGGCGGGTTGTCGCAAATAGATGCTCTGGGTCTGCTCAATGGCTTCTTCAAGTTCATCCTGCAAAAGACAAACGGCTGCGGCGGCCATGCGGCCCAAAATGCACTCCGGAAAATCAGTCAAATAGGCATGAATCTTATTTTCCGCCTGAACAATCTCTCGGTTGGCAAGACAATCATGTATCTTCAGAAGCGAATCACCTTGTTCGGATGGCTCTTGCTGTGAAAGTTTGCGGCCGAGCCAATGCCGGACAACTTCTGCGGTGTTAACGGTCAATCCTTTTCCAAAGATCTCTAAGAGTTTGCTCATATAAATTGTTCCCTATTCAAATATAATGCCTATGCTGTATGAACAATGGGATTATCGTCCTGTAAGGGGGTGTGAATTAATCGCAGAGTGCGAAACTTCGCCGCAAATAGCTGCTCTGCAAGGAGGTTATGATACTCGTGCAGGATGTAACGATTGTCGGGGCAATGAACCACAGGGGCCGCCCCGCCAGTGTTGGGTCGCCCTACCGTCGTCGGTTATTGTTCTTGAAGCCCCATGGGTTTCTACGGGATGATTATCGTTGTGAAACCCACAAAATCGGTTGATTTTTCCGACAAAACGGCTTACTTTTATACCGATTCGGAAAAGTTCATTTTGACCTGGGTTGCAATGGCTATGGGCGCTCTATGACTGTTGTGGCTTGGATTTTGGGAAATTTCGAGAAAATCGTTGACAGGGAGTGGGGAATTTTGTAGAATTGTTACTATGAGTAGAAACGCGGTATATCATGCTTCTTTTTATTGGTGGCGCTGGCCTGTGGGATTTTGTTGCGGGTAGCGTGTGTTGTGTATTTTCTGTAAATGGATATTAAAAACGCGGCCTGTGGCTTTTTTAGGAAAATCACGGGCTTTTTTTTTATCAAATTGAATTTGATAAAAAGGCAGTAGTCAGTAGGAAGCGGGCAATAGAAAAAGAATATTAAGGTATAAATCTGTGTGAATCGGTGTTAATCTGTGGCAAAAAGGCATTGAGCTATGAATGATTATAAGAGACGAATTGAGCAGGCGCGGGCGGGGCAGATTGTTCCTATGGTGCGGGAGATCGATATCGCCTGTCCGGTGGAGTATTTCGCGAAACTGAGCGATTATGGCCGGAAAAAGCACTGCTGCATACTGGAATCGCGGGATTATCTAACCGAAGGCGATGCGGGTGAGCTGACCTTCGGCACGGCTGATCCGGCGTTATACATCACCGGTACGGGCGATGCGTTTTCGATTGAGGCACTTAGCCCCAGCGGTAAGCGGATGATTCGCTATTTTGCGGAGCATCGGGATCGGTTTGGGTTTTGTGAGTCGGTTAACTTCGAAGCCGAACGGATCAGCGGGCGGCTCAAGGAAAATGAGGCCGTAACGGATGAAGAGTCCCGGCTGGTCAGCACGAACCAGATGGATGTATTGCGGGCGGTGGGGTTCGCTTTTGAACTGGCGAGCAAGCCATTTCGTGTTACCTGCGGGCTATTGGGGGCGCTGAGTTATGACTTTATCGACCAGTTCGAGAAATTGCCCGCCAACCGTGAGGATATTCTAAAAAATCCGGATTATGAGTTATATTTCGCCGACACCATCTTTTTGATGGATCACAAGAACGGCAAGGGGCATATTGTCGTTAATGCGATGATTACCGATGACGACCGGGACGGGATTTATGACGAGGCGATGCAGTGCTTTGAGGCCTACTTCGACAAAGCCAAAGAGAGCCGCCCCGCCGCGATGCGATATGAGGGCAAACTCGCCGCGGCTGATACGGATACTTCCCGTGCGGACTATACCGAAATGGTCAATACCGCCAAGCAGCATATCATTGACGGGGATGTTTTTCAGGTTGTTTTGAGCCGGACTATTTTGGAACCCTGCCCTGCCGAGCCGCTGGATGTGTATCGAAAACTGCGAACGCTGAACCCGTCGCCGTATATGTTCTATATGAATACGCAAAATACGGTGCTGATGGGGGCCAGCCCGGAATTGAACTTGCGGGTCAGCGGGACGCGGGAGCGGACGGTCGAGATTCGCCCCATCGCCGGGACCAAGCCGCGCGGACGCAAAGATGGTAAGATCGACCCGGACACCGACATTCGCTATGAGGCGGAGTTGAAACTGGATCGCAAAGAGCTGGCCGAGCATATGATGCTGGTAGATTTGGCGCGGAATGATATTGCACGGGTGTCGGAGCCGGGCAGCCGGATTGTTGACGAGATGCTAATTACTGAGCGGTATGAGTCGGTGATGCACCTGGTGAGCAATGTTAAGGGGCGGTTGCGGAACGGGCTGGATGCGTTGAGTGCGTATCTGGCGACGATGAATATGGGGACGCTGAGCGGGGCGCCGAAGATCGAGGCGATGAAGATTATTCGCACGCTGGAAAAGAATAAACGCGGCTACTATGGCGGTGCGGTGATGTATCTGACGGTGGACGGGCAGTTTGACAGTTGTATTACGATTCGCAGCTTGCAGGTTTGTGACGGGCAGGCGTTTGTGCGTGCCGGAGCGGGGATCGTCCACGACAGCATCCCGGACAGTGAATTTGATGAAACGCAGCACAAGGCCAATTCGTGTTTGAAGGCCATTCGTTTAGCGGCTGATAGTGGAAAAGGATAATCATGATGAAGACAAAAGTTTTGTTTATCGATAATTTTGATTCGTTTACTTATAATCTGGTCGATGAATTTGCCAAGCGCGACTGCCCGACGAAAGTGTATCGGGCCGATACACCGCTGGATACGCTCAAGGAGGTATTTAATGATTTTGAGCCGGACTTGCTGATTTTGTCGCCGGGGCCAGGCAACCCCAATACGGCGGGCGTTACACTGGAGGCGTTGGACTATTTTAAGGATAAGCTTCCGATTTTTGGCGTTTGCCTTGGACATCAATCCATTGTGCAGTATTTCGGCGGCCGCATTGACCATGCTCCGGCAGTGATGCACGGTAAGTCGTCGCGGATTTCGCATAAGGGCGTTGGCCTGTTCAAAGGGCTGGAAAACCCAATGCACGCCGGACGGTATCACAGTTTGTGTGCGTGCGACTTACCGGATTGCTTAGAGGAGACGGCGGAGTTTGAGGGCATTGCGATGGGCATTCAGCATAAAGAGTTAGCGGTTTACGGCGTGCAGTTCCATCCGGAGAGTATTTTGACACCGGCGGGTGGAAAAGTGATTGAAAATATGCTGCGTATCGCCGATAAATAGAATCATAAATTTTAACCATGAAGGGCATGAAGAAAACAAGGGGTTGTTATGGCTAAGATAACGGAATATATTGAGATTATTCTGGAAGGTAACGACCTGTCGTTTGAGCAGGCGCAGGGGTTGCTGGATACCATCTTTGAAGGCGATGTCGCCGATGTTCAGATTGCCGCTTTTCTGGCCGCGATGCGGGTTAAAAAAGCGTCGGTTACGGAGATTGCCGGGCTGGCGAGTTCACTGCGAGAACATGCTGTGCCGGTTAAGGTCAATGCCGCCCCGCTGGTGGATACCTGCGGGACGGGTGGTGCGGCGATGAAAACATTTAACATCTCCACGGCGGCGGCGTTTGTCGCGGCGGGCGCGGGGGCTTATGTCGCCAAGCACGGCAATAAAGGCATCACCAGCAAGTGCGGTTCCGCTGATGTGCTGATGGCGCTGGGGGTCAATGTTGCCCCGGGGGCTGAATGTGTTGCTCAGTGTATTGAGGAAGCCCATATCGGATTTATGTTTGCGCCAAAATTTCACCCGGCGATGAAGTATGTCCAGCCCATTCGACAGTCGCTTGATTTCCGCACGGCGTTTAATATTCTCGGCCCGCTGGCCAATCCGGCCAAGGCGGACGCACAGGTGCTGGGGGTTGCCGAAGAGGCATTGATGCCGCGGATGATTGAGACGCTGAAAATGCTGGGCCTAAAACAAGCGATGGTGGTTCACAGTAACGGACTTGATGAAATCAGTACGATGGGGCCGACGAAAGTGATGCATCTGGAAAATGGCGAGGTTCGCTCCGAAGAGATCGAGCCAACGCAATACGGTATTCCTCTGGCGGATTTCAATGATCTGGCAGGCGGGGATGCGCAGGTCAATGCCAGGATCGTTCGGGATATTCTCAGCGGTGATGAAACCGGGGCAAAAAAAGAGATCGTCTTGTTTAATGCCGCCGCGGCGATTATTGTTTCCGGGATTGCAAAAGATTTTGTTGAAGGCATTGAAAAAGCGGATGAGGCAATCCATAATGGAAACGCTGTGAAATGTCTGGATAAATTGATTAAGCTTAGTAACGGTGAAATGGCTGTATAAACGAAACTGAAGCCCTATGATTACTGTAAAAATAAAAATTTGCGGCATTACGAATCTCGAAGACGCACAAGCGGCGGTTGAAATGGGGGCCGACATCCTCGGATTCAATTTTTACCCCGCAAGCCCTCGCTATATCGAGATGAGTGAAGCGGAAAAAATTATTAGTCATCTTCCAGGATTTGTAGATATTGCGGGTGTATTTGTAACGGGAAAAACATTTGACTGGGCCATGCTCAAAAAATATTCTCGCCGCATTTTTCTTGCTGGCGGGATCAGTCCGGATAACATAGCAAAAGCACTGGAGACAAATGTCTATGGAATTGATATTTGCAGCGGGATTGAATCCGAACCCGGCAAAAAAGATCATGCAAAAATGGAACAATTATTTGATAATATTTACAGCTTTACCGGCATTAAGGTACGCAAATGAAACAAAAAGGAAGATACGGTCAATTCGGCGGGTTTTATGTCCCGGAAGTACTCATTCCTGTCTTAGAGGAGATCGAGGCGGGATTTGAGAAATACCACGATGATCCGCAATTTGTCGCTGAACTGGAGATCCTGTCTCGCACTTACGCGGGCCGCCCTACGCCGCTCTATCACGCAAAACGATTCAGCAAACAGGTCGGCTTTCAGGTTTTCGTCAAGCGGGAAGATCTGCTCCACGGCGGTGCGCACAAGGTCAACAATGTGCTCGGTCAGGGATTGCTCGCAAAATATATGGGCAAAAAGAAGATCATCGCTGAAACCGGCGCCGGCCAGCACGGGTTGGCAACAGCGATGGCCGGAGCGCTGTTTGGGATGGAGATAAAAATCTTTATGGGGTCGGTCGATGTCGCTCGTCAAAATGTCAATGTACATAAGATGAAACTGTGCGGAGCAGAAGTGATTCCGGTTTCCGGTGGAACCAGTACGCTGAAAGACGCGATTAACGATGCCCTGCGTTACTGGACAGCCCATATCGACGATACATTTTACTTGTTTGGCACCGCTGGCGGCCCGCACCCGTTTCCGATGATCGTTCGGCATTTTCAAACGCCGATCGGCATCGAAGCCCGAGAGCAATGCCTGGACCAACTGGGACGACTACCGGATAAAGTGGTCGCTTGCGTGGGCGGCGGCTCCAATGCGATTGGCATTTTTTCGGCTTTCATTGATGATTCGGGCGTTGAGTTGATCGGTGTCGAAGGCGGCGGCAAAGGCGTAAACACCGACGAACATTGTGCCACGCTCGTTAAGGGGTCGGTGGGTATTTTGCACGGGGCGCAAACATATATTTTGCAGGACGAAAACGGTCAAATCCACGAAACCGAATGCATCTCCGCCGGACTGGACTATCCCGGCGTGGGGCCGGAACACGCTTATCTGAAGGATTCCGGTCGTGCTGTTTATACGGCCGTTACCGATGAGCAGGTTTTGGATGTATTTGAATTATTTACTCGTTCGGAGGGGATTATTCCGGCACTGGAAAGCTCACACGCCCTGGCATGGCTGGCATCGCAAAAGGGTAAACTCTCCAAAGATACCACGGTCGTCGTCAATCTCTCCGGCCGGGGCGACAAGGATGTTTCAATTGTTGAACAACACAGGCCGATGTTGTAAATAGGTCGGGGTGTTTTGAATTTTGATATTGTTTATCAATTAGTGCTTAGAATTTCCGGCTTGTCCGGGTTAGGGGTATAAATGGGCGTTTATCAAAACTTATTTCGCAAGTTGAATCGGGCGGCACTGATTCCGTTTTTTGTTATTGGCGACCCGGATACCGAAACCAGCTTTCAGTTGGTCAAGACCGCCATTGATGCCGGAGCGGATGTGTTGGAATTGGGCATTCCCTTTTCGGATCCCGTTGCGGACGGGCCAACCATTCAAAAGGCCGATATTCGTGCGATGAAAGCGGGAATGACGCCTCAAAAGGCGTTGGTGTTTGTCAAACGCATTACGGACTACCGCCCTATCCCCATTGGGCTGTTGGTTTACTATAACCTTATCTATCAGTATGGCGTGGAACGCTTTTTTGCGGACTTCAAAGAATCCGGCGGAACCAGTGTTCTTATCGCTGATTTGAGCATTGATGATGCCGACGAGATTGCCCCGGCAGCCGAAGCGGCGGGACTGGAAACTGTTTTTATGGTAACGCCGAACACTACCGATGATCGCATCCAAAAGATCGCCGAATACACCACTGGCTTTATTTACACCGTTTCGGTTTTGGGAACAACCGGCCAGCGATCGGGACTTTCCGATCTGGTAAAACCGCTGATTGGACGCCTTAAATCACTTACAAAAAAAACCATCTGTGTTGGCTTTGGCATTAGTACGGCCCAACACGCCAAAGACATCGCACAGGCGGGGGCGGATGGAGTTATTATCGGCAGCCGGATTATCAAGTTTATCGAGGACAATTCTGACGATACGGACAGGATGCAGAAAGAACTTGCCGCTTTTATCAAATCTGTGCGAGTGGCAATCCAACCTTAGGACTTGTAAAGAAATTAGGTTTTGTTTTTGGGCGAGCGAGGACAAGACTGGCAAGGAAGCGAAACGCAGCCCTACTGGTGGGTAGGTCAAGTTTTGATGACGCCGCTAGTCGAAGCCACAGCCGCCCAAAATGAAAGATAATTTTTTTACAGGTCCTTAGCATTACCCATTGCCATTGCGACTGAAATAGGCCGGCGTGTTCGAGAAATTTCGGCGTTAAGTCGGACAATTGTGCCGCTCCGCTATTATAGGCAAAAGAAATTGCCCGCCCTTAAAGCAAAGGCGGGCAATGAGAGTGCTTTGGGTGTTTTTGAAAAAGAACTTAGACCTCAACGGGTTCCTGCTTATCTTCTTTTCGGAATGATTCCAGCGGTTGGGCTTCGGCGACTTTGCGGTAGCCGATTGCCCTGATGATCTCTAAGACCTCGGTCCAGGTCGGGAACGGCCGCTGGTTGGCGCGTTTGTATTCATCCATCGCCATGAGAAACTCGAATTGTTCCTCATTCATCTGGCCCTCTTCAGCCGCTCGTCGCTCAGGTGTTCTTCGGTGTCCCGGACCGCGACGACGGTCAAAACTGCTTCTGCGATCCACAACACTTCGTCGGCGTTCCGTAGTTTTTTTGCGTTTTTCTGAAATGCTGCCTTGTTCTTCTTCTGTATTTTTCGTTTCTTCTATCATATTGAACCTATAAATATAAATAAAAGTTGGTTATTTTCGGGTTTAGTAAAGGTCGTCATCATCTTTAATTTTAAAATCAGAATAGTCGAACCGCTCGCCATCCTGATCGTCCAAAACCATATCAAAGAAATCATCGCAGCGGGCCCTCTCAGAGATCAGAACATGCGCTTCATCCAAGGAATCCTCGGGAACCATAATTGCAATATCAGAAAATCCACTTTCCGCCATTTCCGGTTGCTTCCTGATTTTGGCGCTGATTTCATTATTCTCAAGCAATTCTTGATATTGCTTTGCCAATTCCATATCCTCTGCAAATGCAACAGTTACAAGCTCTTTGATACCAGCCGATTTACAGTTCTTGTCACTTTCCTGACGCATTTTTCATTCTCCACAAGGCAAATCATAATTTCGCTTCGGTTTATCCGTGCTAATTGTCGTCGCATTCATGGGAGGGATTAACAAAAAAGGATTCAAACAGAAGAAAAAACACAGAATATCTGCTAAACAGGATGCCGGATTTGCAGATTTTTTCGGTTATAGGCCCTGAGAGTGCGATATTTTGTGTTTTTTTGAAATTTTTTTATTGCAAAGTTCTTGCAAACTCTACACAATACCCCCCAAAGTGCTGTTTAAGCCAACGAATGGCTGATATTATTGGAACTTTAATTTTACATGGAGGTGTCAAATGGCAAAGAAGAAAGCAGCAAAGAAGAAAAAGTAAAGTAAAAGCTTATGTCAAGAGCAAAAAGATGATGACCTCGGCAGATGCCGTCGCGGCTCTTAGTGACAAGGTCTATGCTTTACTGGATGATGCAATTGCACGAACCAAAGCAAACCGCCGCAGCACAGTGAAACCTCAGGATCTGTAGCAGGCAAATCAGGTAAACACATGAAACGCAAACGGCCGCCCCTCAATTGGGAGCGGTCGTTTTTTTATGCTCAGGATGCCACAGAACCGGCATTCCTGATATTGACACGCAAATTCAAGGCCTTTCATGTCTCTTAAGTTTTTTTTATTCACATTGGAACTATTTTGTTGAATTTTCCATAGACATTTACTTGCCTTGTTTCTACAATGACTTTAGTTTATATGTGATTCTTACGGTTAAGAGTGTGACAGGATAAATGGAATTTGACTGTTTTCGAATAGATAGTTTTTATCTGGCCGGGGTGTTGCGATGAAAATTTTCATGCTCGGTTGGGAGTTCCCTCCGTTTATCAGCGGCGGGTTAGGAACGGCGTGTCATGGTCTGACCAAGGCGATGAGCAGCTTGGGAATGCATGTCACCTTTGTAGTCCCTAAGCCGGTTGAAACTGACTCGTCCACTCATGTCAAGATGCTCAGTCCGCTTCAATGTCAGCCGCCAAAGGCATCTTCTGTTTCAAAATCACGCGAGATTTTAACCGAAGAAGAAATTGCCAATGTCTCCTTTCGTCATATCCCCTCGGCGCTAAAGGCCTATACGACGCCTGAATACTATGAACATAAGATTGAGGATATCCTGACCCTGCGTTCCCGTCAAACGGTTACGGAAGAAGGGGTTATCCCGGCGATTGAAGAATGGCTGCATGAAACGGATCCCATTATGCCGGCGAAAATAGATGACTATGGCGACGATATGTACTCGGAAGTCCATCGTTACGCGGCCTATGCGGTGCGTCTTGCACTCAAAGAAGATTTCGACATCATCCACGCGCACGACTGGATGACCTATCCGGCAGGTATTGCGGTGGCTGCCGTAACCGGCAAACCGCTGGTGGTTCATATCCATTCGACTGAATTTGACCGAAGCGGCGAGCATGTCAACCAGATGGTCTATGATATTGAACGGCGAGGCCTACACGCGGCTCAAAAAGTCATCGCCGTCAGCCACCTGACCCGCAACGTTGTCATCAGCCGGTATGGTGTTTTGGGCGAAAAGGTTGAGGTCGTCTATAATGGCGTCGAACAAAACGGCGACAACCGCATGCTGGCCTTTAATCGAGTGGGGATCCGTAACGATGAAAAGATCGTTCTGTTTCTGGGTCGAATTACGATGCAGAAAGGGCCGGAGTATTTTCTCATGGCCGCTCGCAAAGTGCTTGCCGAGGAGGAGAATGTAAAATTTGTCGTTGCCGGCAGCGGTGATATGATGCATCAGATCATTGAAATGGCCGCACAGATGGGAATTGGTCACAAAGTCCTGTTTACGGGTTTTTTACGCGGGAAAGATGTGCAGAAAGTTTACGAAATGGCCGATTTGTATGTTATGCCCTCTGTGTCGGAACCGTTCGGCATCGCACCGCTGGAGGCCTTGAATCATGATGTTCCGGTGCTTATCAGCAAGCAGAGCGGTGTTTCTGAGGTACTGACCCATGTACTTAAAGTGGACTTCTGGGATGTCAACGAGATGGCAAATAAAATTCTGGCTGTCCTGAGATACCCTCCGTTACAGATGACCCTGCGGGAACACGGCAATTTTGAAGTCCGACGCCTGCGATGGGAGGGTGCGGCTGAAAAGTGTCGGGGTATTTATCAGGAAATGTTGACACGCGTGTAATGCGATGCTGTCTTTAATAGAGGATACTATAAAATGGCTTCAGTTTGTTTTTATTTTCAGGTTCATCAGCCGTTTCGTCTTCGGCATTATACCGTTTTCGAAAAGTCCCCCCGTTATTTTGATGAATTCAAAAACGCCTCTATCTGTCGCAAGGTCGCCAATAAATGCTATCTTCCCTCCAATCGACTTCTGCTGGATGTCATCCGCCGCTTTGAGGGTCGTTTCAAGATTTCCTACAGCATCACCGGCATCGTACTGGAACAATTCAAGAAGTACTGCCCCGAAGTGATGAGTACATTTGACGCATTGGCCCAAACCGGTTGCGTCGAATTTATCGCCGAAACCTACTATCACAGCTTGAGTTTTTTGTATTCATCCGATGAATTCATCGCTCAGATCAACAAACATTCCGAGTTAATTCAACAATTATACGGCCAGACCCCGCGAGTTTTCAGAAACACAGAACTGATTTACAGCAATGCGCTGGCCGAAACCATAGAGAAAATGGATCGTTTTGATGCGATTATCACCGAGGGTGCGGATCATATTTTAGGACATCGTAACAGTAACTTTGTCTATCGGCCGCCCAATTGCGAGCGTCTTAAATTACTGCTGAAAAACTACTCCCTCAGCGACGATATTGCCTTTCGATTCAGCAATAAAGGATGGAATGAGTACCCGCTTACGGCGGACAAGTTCGCCCATTGGATCAACCGGGTCAACGGTAACGGCCAGTGCGTCAATCTTTTCATGGACTATGAAACATTCGGCGAGCATCAGTGGGAGGATACGGGCATTTTTTCCTTTATGTACCATCTGCCCGAAAAAGTCCTCGAGCATCCGGACAATAACTTTATGACACCCAGTGAGGTCGTTGACACCTATGATGCGGTGGATGTTGTCGATGTGCCCCGCATTATCAGCTGGGCCGATACGGAACGCGATTTGTCCGCCTGGCTTGGCAACGCAATGCAGTCAAATGCGCTGCATGAGATTTATAAATTCGAGAAACTTATCAAGCAAACTCAAAATGAAGAGCTTCTCGCTGATTGGCGCCGGTTGCAGACATCAGATCATTTTTATTATATGTGTACAAAGTATTTTGCTGACGGCGATGTACATAAATACTTCAATCCCTATGAATCGCCTTATGATTCCTATATCAATTTTATGAATGTACTGGGTAATCTTCGCCAGCAATGTACACAGTTGCTTTCAGACGACGACTCAAAAGTTTTGAGTGAGACATCCTAAAACGCTGCCTATAGGAACCGGATTGTATGCTCACATATAAAGCAGCCCAAGATGCTCATGTTTCCGTGTCTATTCAGGACAAGTCCTTAAACGGATTACTCGAAAAAGAGTGGCTATTGACAAACAGTCGGGGTGGATTTTCATCGAGCAGCATCATCGGCTGCAACACACGCCGCTATCATGGGTTGTTGGTTGGCAGCCATCACCCCCCCGCCAATCGAATCGCGGCCTTGTCAACCTGTTTGGAAACAATGACAGGCAAGGACGCGTATCTTTCGCTAAGCAATTTTGAATTTGACAACACGGTTCACCCCGACGGTTATTCACAACTCCTGGAATTCCGCAAAGACCTCGGCGTCCATTTCGAGTACGAAACGGCATTGGCCGATGTAACAAAGTCGATCTATTTATTACCTGATTCTGATACCATTGCCCTTGTGTATGAGTTCTCAAATGTTCGCCAGTCGTTTGAGTTTGCTGTACGCCCTCTTACGGCCATGCGTGATTTTCATTCGCTTGGCCATTCCGGCAGCAATCTAAGCTCCATCTGGAACGAAAGCGAGCTGGTCGTTCGTAGCGATTCCCCTGAAACGGGACAACTCATTCTTCGTTGCGAATCGATGCGATTTGAGCAGGATGCTCAATGGTGGAATCGGTTTTTCTATCGAACCGAACGACAGCGGGGCCAGGACTGCTTCGAAGACCTTTGGTCGCCGGGCCGCTATAAACAGCGCATCGACGGCCCCGGGCGCATTGTACTCTGGGCCGGATTATTCGCAAGCGACGAACCCCAGGACATACTGGCAAAAATGGAACTTGAAACCGCGATTGACGCGATCCGCCTGCATCAAAAAGAATTGTTTAAGCAGCATCCTCGACAAGACAGCATAGAACGAAAATTGTCCATCGCGGCGGATCAGTTTGTGATTGAACGAAATATCGATAATGAACCAACGCCTACCATACTGGCAGGTTTTCCGTGGTTTCTCGATTGGGGACGCGATACATTCATCTCGCTGGAGGGCCTTTGCCTAAGCACGGGTCGATCCGATGTGGCTTGGGGGGTGTTAAAAACCTTCGCCAAAGCCGTCAGCGAAGGAATGATTCCGAATCGATTCGACGATTACGGCCAGGACCCGCACTATAACAGCATCGACGCTTCTTTGTGGTTCGTCCATGCAGCATTTCGCTATCTTCGCCAAACCAAAAACAGATCGTATTTCAGCCACAAACTCTTGCCCGCTGTCAAATGGGTGATGGATTCGTATCGCAAAGGAACGCGATTCGGTATTGGCGCAGATGCCGATGCATTGATTACCGGCGGTGATATCGACACGCAATTGACATGGATGGATGCCCGGTTTGACGGTATTTCCTTTACGCCGCGATATGGCAAAGCGGTCGAAGTCAATGCCCTCTGGTACAGCAATTTGTGCGAACTGACCGAATGCTATCGGGGCAAAAATGAGGAGGCGACCCATTTTTACGGACTTCTGGCCGAACGGGTGCGGCATTCATTCCAGGAGCAGTTCTGGAACGACGGCCGGGGTTGCCTAAACGACTGTATTCTTCTTTCGGGAAAAGCCGATCCCAGCATCCGTCCCAACCAGATTTTCGCGGTATCCCTGCCGCACAGTCCCCTTTCCATCGCACAACAAAAAGGGATCGTTGAAATGGTCGAAAGGGAACTGCTAACGCCCTACGGCCTGCGAACATTAAGTCCCTCGGACCCGCGCTACAAGGGGCGATGCACCGGCGCCCAGGGACAGCGAGACGCGGCCTATCATCAGGGAACGGTTTGGGCCTTTCTGATCGGACCTTTCATTGAGGCCTATTTGAAAGTCCATAGTTTTGACCCGACCGCCAAACGCCGATGTCGAACATTCCTGTCCAAACTGCTGAATCATTTTGAAAATGATACCTGTCTTGGAAACATCTCCGAGATATTTGACGGCGAAGCCCCGCATCATCCCAGAGGTACCTTCGCTCAGGCCTGGTCGGTCGCCGAAGTCCTCCGCGCCCGGCAGATGTGCAAAGAGTAACAGCGTCTTTTTAATGGAACGCATGCTTCCAGTCTGCGCAGCGTGTTAGGAATGGCTTATCAGTACCGAGAGTTTGCTCTGTACTGCATAGCAGCAGCGGTTGGCCCCCGCACAGGCAGGATGCCTGTGTTCCCCTACTTCCCCCGATGCCAGCGGCTGCGATCCATCAGGAGGATGACTTTTTTGAAGACCTCGGCGGGCAGGCGTTTTTGCAGCATTTTTTTTGCTTCGGGGACACTCGTGCGGTGTGTTAAATGCGTCATTATAATATGCTCGTTCTCCATTCGCTCCAGGAGCGAGCCGAATTCGTCGATGTGCATATGCTTTCCGGCGTTGGCGCGTTCGATGTGTTCATCTTCAAAAAAGGTACATTCGGCAATAAGTATCTTGCTTTTTGAAACATAGTCCAGTTGCGAAAAATCAACGAAGGCCGTATCGCCCAGATAGCTAACAATCGGAATCTCCACCGGATTCTCTATCGCGATACCCTGCTTCTTGAGTTCCACGATTTGCGGTCCGGTTAGTCCTTGGTATTCGGCCTTGAGTTTCTTGCGTGTTTCAATAACCGAAAAACCAACGGATTGATAAGAATGCTTTGTAGGAAATACCCGCGCGATCAGGTTGGGCTTAATTTGATAGTCATCGCCCGGCTTAGCCGCGATAAGATTCGCCGGAATGCGATTGCCGTCCAGTCGCCCCCACGCATCCAGAATCTCGCGGATCGGCTTGACGGTATTCGGCGGCGTCAAAACGGTTCCGGTTTCGATCCCGTTAAACTTCCGATGCGACAGATAATAAGCGATTCCTGCGGCGTGATCCATATGCCCATGGGTCAGCAGGACATGATTGATCGAAATCAGCTGATCCGGCGCCTTACCGATGTCAAAACACACATCCAACTGCGGCAGACCAATCACCGTCTCCTCGCCGGCCACCGAATAACCGAGGATGTCCAGATCATCAATTTTAATTTTCGCTAAATAATGGCTTGGCATAGTG
>NBLM01000043.1 GCA_002084585.1 Planctomycetales bacterium 4572_13
TACATCGCTACCTCTTCCCGTCAACCCTAAAATTTATATAACTATATTATTGTGCAACGAGTTAGGATGCTTTTTGTGAGTCAATACTTTTGACGCAGGCATCATCATTAGTTATTTATTTACAACCACTTAGGTGGTTTCATTGCACAGTATAACACACTAAAGTGTGAACTCTTACATCACTTTTTGGCCAATACGGTTATACATCTTCCGCGTCTGCTCCATCGCACTGATCTCGATGAATTCGTCGGGTTTGTGGCACAGCGATCCGTCGCCGGGGCCGAAGATCAGAACCGGGGTGTTCAATTTCTCAAAATACGGCCCATCCGTCGTAAAACCGATTGCTTGTGTTTCGGCAACTCCCGTTGCCTGGAAAACGGCTTTGACGAATGGTGATTCTGCGGGGGTTTCGAGTGCATCGACAACGCGGATGATTGAAATCTGCGTCTTGAAATCAGGGTCCGCTTTCCGGAGGTCATCACAAAGGCCTTGCAGGTCGTTGATAATTTCCGAATGGTCCTGACCGGGCAGGGTGCGGATGTCGATTTCCACCGAGCAGGTGTCCGGCACAATATTGGTTGCTGTCCCGCCGGCGATGCGGTTAATACTCATCGAACAGCCGCCCAGTAATGGATGCGGCGTATGCGGAACCCGCCAATCCTGCAGCCGATTCAGCAGCGTATTCATCTTCAAAACGGCGTTAATGCCCGCTTGTGGTGTAGAACCGTGTGCGGTCTTGCCAAATGTTTCAACCTTGAGCCACAGAATGCCCCGATGCGCCCGCAGTATCTTCATCCCGGTTGGTTCGGCGATAATCGTGCCGATTGGGTTTTTGACCTGATACTGATCGATAAATCGTTTCACGCCGCAACTGTCCGTTTCTTCACCCGCCGTCGCGGCGAAGATAACCCGGCCCGTTAATGGCTGTTCGTTCAGATCAACCATCGCCATCGCTGCCGCACAAAGACCCCCCAGCATATCCACCGAACCCCGACCAATAACGCGGCCATCTTTTTCGACCGGACAGAACGGGTCAGTTTGCCAGTGTTCTTTGGCCGCCGGCACGACATCCAGATGCGCCCCGAACAGCAGGGTTGGAGCGTTGTCGTCCTTATTGCCGATAGACGCGACAACATTGGCGCGGGTTTTGTCCCAATGGTCAAGTGATGCTTCAATGCCGTGCTGGTTGAAAAAGTCCACCAATATCTTACCGGCCTTCAACTCCCCGTTTTCGAGAGTCGGTGTCGCCTGGATAAGTCGTTTAAGTAATTCTTTCATAATAGGTTCGTAATATCCAATGTAGCTCAAGTGTCCCTGTTTGAGAGTCAATAGCCGTCCGCTTCTGGCGGGTTCCGGTTTTATTCCGAAGCACAGCCGCTTCGGTTACGATAAATGGCTGAAACATTGAATTCTACTGGTTCCTATCGTCGACGACGAGTAAAAATAGAAAAAATCAAAAAATTTGTTGCAGAATATCTTATTTGCGGCATAATAACTGTTCATGGACAGTATGGAGTATTTTACAAGTTAAAAAAGGGATGCGAATGGGACCGGTTTTAAATGGTTTGGTGAAATTACAACGCGTTGAAAATCGCCTCCGGGCGGTGAAAACAAAGCTGGCCAGATGCCGAAGGGGCGTATTGTTTCAGGAAAATCAGTTGCGCACACTGCAAAACGGGCTTGAAGCAAAACAGGAGGACATCAAGCAGACCAAACTTCAGACGGGACGGTTGGAGATGGACCTCAAGTCACGGGATGAGGAGATTGAAAAGTATCGCAATCAGCTTAACCTTGCACGCACCAATAAGGAATACTCTGCATTGCTGACCGAACTGAACACCGCCAAGGCGGATGATTCCAAGATCGAAACGCAGGTGCTGGAATTGATGAAGAATGTTGAGGCCGATGAGGTTGCTTGTGAGGAGATTCGATCAGAGATTGAAAGCCAGCGAATAAAGGTCGATGAGATTCGCAAAGATGCTGAAAGCAAGGCCATTGAGCTTGAAAAAGATATCGCTGAGATTCAGGTTGAGTGGGATGCTGCGACCAAGGACATTCCCGCTGAGGCGCTTCGGTTTTTTAATCGTGTCGCTGATACCTATGATGGTGAGGCCATGGCCGAAGTTGAGCAGGTCGATGAGAAATCGCAGTCTTATAGTTGCGGCGGCTGTTTTATGAGAGTCCCGTCTGAGATTGTCAATGTACTTACCGGCAAAGATGAAATTGTTTGTTGTTCCAATTGCACGCGGATTTTGTATCTGAAAGAGTCCGAATAGCAGAATAAAAAACAGTCGGGCCGGCGTAAAAATTGCGTCGGCTTTTTTTTGTGCAGCATCCAAGATTATTGAGTTGAGGTAAGCGTGGCAAAACAGGTTATACTATACACTGACGGCGGAAGCCGAGGTAACCCCGGCCCCGGTGGAGCGGGATTTGTAATCAGCGATCCGGCGGGTCATCAGCTTTTGGCCAAGGGGATTTTTCTGGGTCAAACGACAAATAACATAGCTGAGTACACCGCCATCAAGGAGGCCCTCAGAGCCGCACTGAAGATGGGGGCCGAGTCGGTTAAGCTCTTTAGCGACAGTCAGTTGCTGGTTCGCCAGATTAACGGTCAGTACAGGGTCAAGAGTCCAAACCTCAAAGATATTTACGGCGACTGCATCGAATTGTTGGCCTCTTTTGCCTCGTGGCAGGTAACGCATGTTTACCGCGAGCAGAACACCGAAGCCGACGCGATGGCCAATCAGGCGATGGACAAAAGAGCCGATGTCGAAATACACACCAAGCCGGATATCCCGCAAGGCAAAAAACTGCGACTGGGGATTCTGCTCAGCGGCGGCGGACGGACGATGACCAATATTCAAGATGAAATAGATGCCGGAAAGCTCAATGCTGAGATTGTGGTTGTTGTTAGCTCTCTGTCAAAAGTCAAAGGCGTCCAATTGGCCAAAGATTTAGGCCTTGAGCCGACAATCATCCGCAAGAAAGACAATTCTGATGTCGAGCAGTTCAGCGCAAAGATTGCCAAAACGCTCGATGAAGCACGGGTTGATTTGGTCGTGCAGGCCGGTTGGATGTGCCTGTGGCATATACCGGATAATTATGAGAACCGTGTGATGAACATTCACCCGGCGCTGCTGCCCGCTTTTGGCGGGCAGGGAATGTACGGCCATCTCGTCCACGAAGCCGTCATCAAAACGGGCTGCAAGGTGTCCGGCTGTACGGTGCATTTCTGCACCAACGAATACGACGCTGGCCCGATTATCGTCCAGCGTACCTGTGAAGTCAAAGACACCGACGATGCGGATACACTGGCCGCCCGCGTCTTCGAGCAGGAATGTCTGGCCTATCCCGAAGCAATCAAGCTCTTCTCAGAAGACCAACTGAAAGTCCAAAACGGCATCGTTTCAAGGGAAGCTTAGGATTACCTTTTGCCATCCCAGAGATACATCAATCGCGGGGCGGCGATTTTTTCGAGGATTTCGGATTCGATGTTAATCGTTCCCTTGCTCTGAGCGCCCATCATCGACCAGAACGAGAACAGTTCTTCGTAGGTAACCACTTTGGTGTCTGAAATCTGAGCCATTTGTTCGGCCTTATAGATCGCGTCATCCAGATAGCCCACCGCATCGATCAGTTTGTTATCCAATGCTTGCTGTGCGGTATAGATGCTGCCGTCGGCCAGTTCTCGAACCTGTTCCGCAGACAAAACATCTTTGCGGCCTTCATAAACCAATTCCACAAACCGGTCATAAGCGGGTGTGATAACCCGGTCCATCAGGTATTGCTTTTCCTCGTCTGTCGTCTCATTGAACATGCTGGGCCAGTCCTTGCGCGGGCCACTTTTGATGGTTACGGGATCAATCCCGAGTTTTTCTTCCAGCAGACCCTTGATGACCAGATGATTCATGATCACACCGATCGAGCCGGTGATAACGGTGGGTTCTGCCATAATTTTATCGCAGGCGACGGCGGAGTAATATCCGCCGGAGGCCGCGATGGACTGCATAAATGCCAGAATCGGCTTATTCGTGTGCTTTTTGAATCGGCTGATGTAATAATGAATCTGGTCGCTGGATGAAACGCCGCCGCCGGGACTGGCGATTCGTACGATCAATGCTTTGACATGGCCGTCATCTTCGGCTGTTTTGAGCTGTTTCTGCACCCATTGGCTCATTTCACCATTGATCACGCCTTCGATATTGATCACAGCGATCTTACTTGAGCGATCCCCATCGACCAGCGTTTTCTCGACGATGCCGTCATTGGTGCTGCCTCCGGCGGTGGCAATGACGGCGCCCATGCCAAGCATGGCCAAAAGCATAAAGCCGTTCGCTAAAATCGACAGCACCAGCACGATGGTGAAAAAGATTTTCCAGCCGGAACCTTTCTTTTTCTTTGGATACGGGTCATAGACGGCGTTTGAAAAATCCGGGATATTGACGACCGGCGGCTGTTGCGGCTGATTAGTATTGCCGGAGTCCTGCGTATTGTCAAAGTCCATATGCTTATCCTTTCGTTAGGGTTTGTGTGATTGGGTCGAAATTATACGCTCCGGCTATGGCCCTGTCAACCAATCCTTGACAAGCGATAAATTTGCACCATAATAGAGCTTTGTTTTTCACAATGACCAATCAGTTTAATCGTTGATTTTGAGATGGCGTTTCCAAAAAAGAGAAAAAAGAAGAAAAAACAGCGAAATCCTGTTGTGGATTGGCTCGGCTATGCACTGATGCGTGTGGCGCTGTTTATATTGTTTCTGTTTCCGGTGCGGTGGTGTCTGCGATTTGGATGCTTTCTGGGAAATCTGATGTGGAAGCACTACCATCGCGGCCGCAAGCGGGCGATGGACAACCTGCGGGCGAGTTTCCCGGATAAGGACGAGGCCTGGCTGGCCGAGACGGGGCGAAAGTCGTTCCAGCATATCGTGATGTTGACGATTGACCTGATGTTTTCGCCGCAGTTGGTTCGCAAGGACAACTGGCGGGGCTATGCGCGGGCGATTAACTTTGAACGGCCCAAGTGGCTGATGCAGGAGGGCAAGGGATTGCTGATGCTGACCGGCCACTATGGCAACTTCGAGATCATGGGCTTCGTGCTGGGCCTGTTCGGGTTTAATGTCTATAGCATCGCCCGGCCGCTGGATAATCCGTTTATCAATAAATACCTCTACGGCATCCGCGAAAAGCACGGACAGAAGATTGTCGACAAAAAAGGTGCCGCCGATCAAATGGCCGATCTGGCCGAAAGCGGGGCGACGCTCTGCTTTATCTCTGATCAGGATGCGGGCAAAAAGGGGGTATTCGTGGACTTTTTCGGGCGCAAGGCCAGTTCGTATAAAAGCATCGGCCTGCTGGCGTTGCAGTACAATATGCCCATTGTCGTGGCGGCGTGCCGGCAAACACCTGGTGAGTTCTTCTTCGAAGCTGAGATCGGCCGCATCATTATGCCGGACGAATGGGCCGAGGAGGACCAACCGCTCCATTGGATCACGCAGGAATACAACACCGCACTGGAAGACCTGATCCGTAAGGATCCGACCCAATACTGGTGGCTCCACCGCCGCTGGAAAACCCGCCCAAAAGAAGAGCGAAAACAGTCCCAATAGCGATGAAGAATAAGCCGCCGCAATTCTTAATGGCCCCGATCGCACTGGAATAATGGGGTTTACCGAGTTTGGCTTCCCAAAAAATCCTTGACAGATGTCCGGTCTGGTTGGTATCATAATGTGTACTAATCATGATGGAAAATTCCTGTTTCTGTGCGACTATAGTAGCATCGTCCCGATACATTGGGATAAGTTTCGGCATTGCTCGCGGGAATTTCTTACCCTTAGAGGGTGTAGAATCATTATTTAAGGAGTATGCTGGTGGGTCGAAGAAGCCATAAGTCTATTATTTGCACATTGTTAGCCGGATTCTGGATAGGTCTGTTCTGTCTATGGGGTTCGGGATGCAGCGACAATCCCGATGCAAAAGCCGCGAAGAAGGCGCGAAACCAGACGGCCGAGGCAGTTCGGATGTCAATGACCGAAAAGGATTACGATGCGGCCCAGCGAAAAGTGATGGCATCACTGGAGGACAATCGGCCTCAGGGACTGACGAAGGACGCGGCGTTGCTGGCCAGCGGCAATCTTGCCTTGGTAAAGGGTCAGCAGATGCAGGCGGATTTAGGCCCGAAAACATTACAACTCCGCACAAGCACGAATAAATTAGAAGAGATATTGAGGAGTTCCGAGAAACTTCTGATCGAAAAGGAGCGGATTGAGATGCTTTTGGCGGCGGAAGATCAGGAGATTGTTGAACTTCGGAAATTACTTAGCGGCGATGAGCAAACCGAAGGTCTGAACGAGCGAATCGAGCAGATTGGTACACAGAGGCAGCAGTTACTGTCGCAAAAAGCATCGATGCAGGCCGATAGGGAGAAAGTTCAGGCAATTTTAGATGAGTATCAAGGCAATGCCGATGTGCTGATGCGTCGGGCCGAATTAGCCAAAGGGGATGCTCGCCTCGATCTTGAAAAGCAGGCGTTTACTGTTTTGCGGCAGCGAAAGGATCATTACATTAAGGCGCAGTCGCTGGAAAATGAAATCACTCTCCTGGATGACGATATCGCTTCGGTCCAAGTGCATTTTGATGGACTGACTCAGAATATCCAGGAAATCCAACAGCGGATAGAGACAATTGACACTTCGCCGACGCGGGTGGCACTCAAGCAGCAGATGCGTGAAATAGAGGATGTTGTCAGTAATAATCAGCAACGCCTTGCCGGGGCTTCCAGTGAAATCGCCACGGTATTTTCGGAATATCGAAAAATGTCTGAGGATGTCTGTGCTGTGTACGAGGAAGCAATTGGCGAATTTAAAAAAATTCGTTCGAGAGATGCGGAGTTTGCGGCCACCATTCGTTTAGCAGATGGTACTCATCATACTGCTCTGGTCTGTTCGATGTCTATAAAGGTCCACAGAGACTTGCTGGAACGATTGCAGGGCTTACTGGATACGGCAGATTTGGAGTTTGTGCCAGCGATGCAAAGTAAGTTGCCATTACATCGTACTGCTACGGATGATGCCAAGAAGGCCTTTTCTTATTTTGATCAGTCAATTGAGACCTATGAAAACTGTATTTCACGAGTCGGTCGAATGGGTTCCGATGCCAAGTGCAGTCTGCTGAAATCAGAGCTGCTTGCCTTACATGGAAAGATGCAGCTTGCGGTTTTGATAGAAGAGTTTGATCTGGCTGATTCAGCGGAAACAGTGATGGACGATTTAATCCAGAGAGGCAACGAATTGGGTGTCTGTTTTACCCAGTCGGAAATAATGCGGGTGATCACAAATGAGGGGCTTAATTATCTACCGTCGCTTCCTTTGAATATGGAGGTCTTTGTTGAAGGAAAAAAACAAGAGCTTTCCGCATGGCGGCGTCTTCCGATTAGTGAGCAGGAACCGGTTGTCGAAAGTAATATCCAGCAGATCGACGAATTGATTGCACAATACGGTCAGGATATTGCCGGGCAGTTGGAACCGCTGAAGCAGGAAATGCTTGCCGCTATCGAACGCGGTTTTGAGGAAGCAACGGCCGAAGAATCGCCCCCTGAACAGCCGGCCGCCGAGCATCCGGACTCCTTTGGCGGATCGCCCGGATTTAATCCGATGCTTCCGTCTCCGCCCCAGCAATAGAAGGTTTGGCTTATGTTAGTTCGGCGAGCAGTTCCTGAAGTTTTATGACTGCAAAGCCGGTGGCTGCGTCGCTGATGCCGTAAGGGATGATCAGATTATCGGCGTGAATCATCGCTCCGCAGGAATAAACCACATTGGGGACATAGCCGGAGCGTTCTTCTTCATTTGGACTTAGCAGCGGCTCCCGAAGTTGTCCAAGGACTTTTGAGGGGTCGTTTTTGTCAAGCAGGACGGCACCGATGCAGTATTTTCGCATCGCGCCCACACCGTGTGTCAGCAACAGCCAGCCGGCATCTGTCAAGAGAGGCGAACCGCAATTTCCGATCTGCACAAATTCCCAGTCATATTTGGGCCGTATAATTTCTGTTGCTTCATCCCAGAAGTCAATCTCATCCGATTGTAATAAAAACATATTTTCGCCATCCGTCCGTCCGATGGCGGCATAGCGGCCGTCGATCTTCTGCGGGAACAGGGACATTCCCTTATTGCGAGCATATTTTCCGTGAAGAGTACGAACAATTACAGGTTTTCCCGGCGTCAGTTCAAGAATTTGTGGTAAAATACTAGTCCCGTTAAAGGCGGTATAGGTGCCGTAGTAGCAGATGGAATCGTCGCCGTTTTGGAATTTTACCAGCCGCATGTCTTCCATGCCCTGCGATTCTGTTTCGCTCAGCGGGAAAAGTACCATATTCTCGATATTATCGGTGTCCTGTCTTTCGATTTCATATTCTGAATGGGCAATCCACAGCATCAGATCCAGTGTACGAATGTCGGGTGTGAGCGAATCGGCCACATGCTTAGCCCGCTCGACGGTGTGCTGCAATTGAAAGGTCGAAAAGCTTTCCGGAAAGGCATCCATGACAGATTTTGCCTGTGTATTCCAGATATCGATATCACCCAGTTTGGCGATAAAGTCCACTTTTTTGAATGTTCGGTTTTCTTTTCGTTTTAACTGGCGAACTTCGAGACTGCACGGGTTGAGCTGAATATCACCCTCGCGGTCCACCGTTCCACGGCGAAAAGTGATGGAAGAAACATGTCCCTCGCCAACAACGCGTAAACTCATAACAAACCGCAGGCGTCCTTGGTCCAGTTCCGGCTGCTTGATGGCCGGGACCATCGATGGGTTGAACATCGCGGCGGACTCAAAGGCGTATTCCATTGAAAAATAGGCCCCGGTCAGCAATTTAATCTCAAAATCGTTATTGAAAGACACCTCGGCCTGCTGAATCGCCTTTTCGTAGTGTTCGATTAGAATCTCAGCCAGCCCCGGATTTCCGGGGGTAAATTGTTGCAAAACCTGATTAGCCATTTCGGAAACGCGTGACGCATCGAGATTTTCAACACGCTGGATAATCTTTTGCCCGCGTTCTTTTCCCGGCCAGAAAAACCGTGTGATCGTTCTGCGTGAGTCCGGTTCCAGCCGGAGGGGTAATCGTCGTACAGTGATATTGTTTTGTGCCATACCGTTGATTTCTTTCATTTAATAACGAAATCACAGTATCAGATTAATGGGGCTTTAACAAGTAAAAAGAGTTTTTCTTGTTTAAGATTGTCCTTTTCTGTAGAGTGGCTCCTATGAAAACAGCTGAACAAATCGGATTGGACCTGTCAAACCTTGTTCAGGGTACTGTCCAGGTCGATATCTGTAACCGTGAGGCATTCAGTACCGATGCGAGTATTTATCGCATTTTGCCACAGTGTATCGTTGCCCCAAGAGACGATGCCGACATCGTCGCCGTTGTCAAATATGCGGCGAATAATCAGATCCCCATGGCTCCACGCGGAGCCGGCAGCGGCCTGGCCGGTGAAGCTTTGACCAGCGGGATTGTATTGGATGTGCGCCGTTTTATGGATTCAATTATCGAAACCGCAGATGATGGAAGTTGGGTGCGTGTTCAGCCGGGAGTGGTGCTGGATACCCTCAATTCGCATCTGTCAAAATGGGGCCGCAAGATCGGGCCGGACCCGTCCAGCGGCAATCGTGCCGTTGTGGGTGGGGTCGTTGCCAACAATGCCACCGGCGCCCATTCGCTGCAATATGGATATATTGCCGATTTTGTGCAGTCGATTCAAGTGGTTCTGGCCGATGGAACGACCGCCGAGTTCACCGACAATGCGGATAGTCGCTCCAAAGAGCCACAGGGCCGGTTTGCTGCTGAGTGCCTGGCACTGTTGGGGGACAAACAGGAACTGATCCAAAACGCACAGCCCGCGACACAACGGAACCGTTGCGGCTATACAATTCAAAATGTCATCTATGGAACAAATGTCAACTTAGCCAAGCTGATGGCCGGTTCGGAGGGGACGCTGGCGGTCTTTTCGGAGATCACACTGCGGACAGTTCCCGTTCCGAAGGCCAAGGGACTGGTGCAGTTTGAGTTTGGCGATTTTGAAAAGATGACCCGTGCGGTTGGCGTGATTGTTGATGCCGGGGCCGCCGCTTGTGAGTTAATGGATGGAACTTTAATTCAGATGGCCAGAGAGACTTTCCCGAAATATCATCAGATACTTCCTTCCGATTGTGTTGCGACATTATTGGTCGAACAGGTCGATGATGACGCAGCAAGCGTTCGGGACAAAATCGAAAAAACGATTAAAGCGGTAGGGGCCTTGGCAACGGGACATCTGGAGGTGTTGGATGCCACAGAACAGGCACTTTTATGGAAGGCCCGCAAGGATGCTGTTCCGCTGCTGAATCGCCAAAAGGGGCCAACGCATCCGATAGCTTTTATCGAGGATGTTTCGGTCGATTATCGTCGGTTGGACGAATATATTGCCGCTCTGCGGAAAATCGGAAAAAAATACGATCTTCCCATAGCGTTTTATGGCCATGCCGGTAGTGGCGAGTTGCATGTTCGCCCCTTTTTGGACTTGAGCCGAACCGAAGAAATCCAGCGGATGCGGCAGATTGCTCAAGATGTGTTTTTGCTGGCTTGGTCGCTGGGCGGTTCAATCAGCGGCGAACACGCCGACGGCCTGTTGCGGGCGGCGTTTATCGCCGACCAGTACGGCAAGGAATACTACCAAATCCTACAGAAGATCAAGCAGCTTTTTGACCCCGCTGGAATACTTAATCCGGGTAAGATTATCAATGACGACCCGGATGCGATGGTTCAAAATCTTCGTGCAGTTGAATTGAAAGCGGCCGATGGATTCCAGACCGAATTGTGTTTTGAACCGGACGCATTCCACTATGAAGTCGAGCAGTGTAACGGGTGCGGTGTCTGCCTGGCCCAGTCCGCCAGTTCCAGAATGTGTCCGATCTTTCGCGGCCTGAATGAAGAATTGGCAAGTTCCCGCGCCAAGGCCAACCTGCTGGCGAGCTGGATGGCGGGGCAGTTGCCGGATTCGCCGTCTGCCGCGAAGCAATTGAAAGATATTTTGGGGTTATGCGTCAACTGTAAGATGTGTTCTATAGAATGTCCGGCGGGGGTCGATGTGTCCAAGCTGATTATCGAGGCACGAACCCAACTGGCTCACCAAACCGGCTTTACCGCAACCGAATTGGCTCTGTCGCATAACCGCTGGATGAGCGTTCTGGCCAGCGCCTTTTCACCCCTGAGTAATTGGGTGATGGCCCTTGTGATAACGCGGTGGGTGTTGGAAAAAACACTTGGTTTTGACCGCATGCGGCGGTTTCCTCATTTCGATCGGGGAAGTTTTATCCATAAGGCCCGCAAAATGCTTAAAAGAAGTCCCTCACCGGTTGCCCCGATTGACAAAGTGGTTTATTTTGTCGATAGCTATGCCAACTGGAACGATCACGAATTGGGGTTTGCCGTTTTGGCGGTTCTTAAAAAACTGAATATCGAGGTGGTTATTCCCAAACAACGGCCCGTTCCGCTTCCGGCATTCGTTTACGGCAATCTAAAAACCGCCCGGCGGGATATTGAATACAACTTAAAACAGATTGCCCCTTTCGTCCAACAGGGGTACAAAATACTTTGCTCCGAACCCAGTGCCGCCTTGTGCCTGACCGATGAGATGTCTCTGATAACCCCGGATAAACGCGCTGAATTGATCGCGGCGAATACTTATGAGCTAATGGACTATCTCAATACACGGATTGAAGAATTTCCCGAATTGTTGTCGGAGCAATACGCCGGAAAGGAATTCGCCTATCATGCTCCGTGCCACCTGAAGGCACAGCGATTATCCGGTGCGTCCATTGAATTACTCAAAAAAAGCGGTCTGGATGTCATTGATATAAACGGTGGTTGCTGCGGGTTGGCCGGTACGGCGGGGATGCAGAAAAAACATCACGAGATGTCCGGTGCGATTGGAAAACTGCTGGCTGATAAAATTGACGCCTGTAACCCGGATATTATCCTGACCGAGTGTGCGGCCTGTAAGATGCAGATAGAACATTTGACGGGCAAGGAGGTTCTTCATCCGATCAAGCTTTTGGCTCGGGCATTATAAGAAAAAACTTGCGATTTTTGTAAAAGCTGGTACTCTCAAGACCTAGACGAAATGAAAAGCTTCAAGTCAAGGAATGGATTATGAAACTTACAGAATTATTGCGAACGGAATGCATTCGAGTTGGCTCGACGGTGGACGACAAGGCGATGGCGTTATGTGAGATTGCGGCATTGGCTAAAAAATCCAGCGTCTTAAAAAAGATTCCTGAAGAGGCGATTCTCGAAGCGCTGCAGGAACGGGAAACCCTCGGTGCGACGGCGTTTGGGCAAGGCGTTGCGATTCCGCATTGTCGAATGGACGGGATCCGGGATTTTGTTGTTGGACTATTGACGGTTCCGGACGGAGTGGAATTTGAGGCCGAAGACGGCAAGAAGGTACACCTGCTTGTCTTTATTATCGCCCCGAAAGAAAGCCGCAATACCCATATCCGTTTGCTTTCAGCGGTCTCCCAGGCGTTTGAGGAT